>CAZOMF010000130.1:0-6921 GCA_964580635.1 uncultured Dehalococcoidaceae bacterium | reverse complement strand
CGGGCCCACGGGTCGGGCGCCTGCTGGAAAACCTGCGGGAGGCCCAGGCCGCCGGCGAGATACGCGACCGGTCGCAGGCCGAGGCCTACCTCCATCAAATGCTGCACGGTCCCGGGCCGGAGCGCGAGGGACCGCATCAGGGAGAACTATGACCAGAAACAACACCATCACGCTGGTGCTCATCATCATCCTCTTCGGCTTCTCGCTGTGGGCGATCATACCGCTGCTCTCCAGCGTGGACCTCGTTTACCAGCCGGCCTGGTCGGCCAACACGACCGCCCAGCAGAAACAGATGGCCATCGACGACACCATCGCCACCATCGACGGGCGACTGGCCAGTTTCAGCAACGTGACCGTGAAGCCGTACGGCACCGAGGGCATCATCGTCAACCTGGGCGAGACCTCGGACCAGACCGCCGCGGTCAAGGCCATCGGCACGGTGAGCCCGTTCAGCCTCGCCGAGGTCAACTTCCACGGCGAGCGCTTCGGGCGTAAGGGCCTGCACCTCGGGCTCGACCTGGTCGGCGGCGTGCGCCTCGTCTACGAGGCGGCCACCACCGCCAACGGCACGGCGCCCACCCAGGCGGACATGCAGCGCGCCTTGCTCACCATTACGAAACGTATCGATAAATACGGCGTCGCCGAGCCGAAGATCCAGCTCATGAGCGGCGACCGCATCGAGGTGCAGCTGCCCGGCTTCACGGACATTGACACGGCCAAGCAGCTCGTCGCGCAGACCGGCTTCCTGGAGTTCCGCGAGGTGGAGATGAACGACGGCAACCCCGTCTACCTCAGCGACTACCTCTCGCAGCCGACCCTGCACTTCATCTCCGCCAACGAGACCGGCAGCCGCATCTTCGCCGTGCCGACCAATGACGCCACCGGCGGCTCCGATTGGAGCACCATCGCCGTGCTGAAGACGAACACCGACGGCACGCTCGGCTTCTACGACGCCACCGGCCAGCCGATAAGCGAGGCCTCGCTGTCGTCCTATAACACGACCTCCGGCTACCGGCCGCCGGCCTGGATACCCGCGCGCGGCGACGACGGCACGCAGCTCACCGGCAGCTTCCTCGCCGATGCCTCCGCCGGGCAGGATACGTCCACCATCCCCACCAAGTACGTCATCGAGATCAAGTGGAACGGCCAGGGGGCGGTGCTCTTCGACCAGATCGCGGCCCGGCTCTACCGGGAGCCGCAGAACTCCATCCAGCGCGACCTCGGCATCGTCCTCGACGGCGAGCTCCTGTCCGCGCCGCAGATCCAGCAGGCCTCCTACGGCGGCAGCGGCCAGATAGAGGGCAACTTCACGCCGCCGCAGGCCCAGGACCTGGCCAACCTGCTCAAGTCCGGCTCGCTGCCCATCCCGCTCAACCCGAACCCGCTCTTCGAGCAGAAGGTCTCCGCCACGCTCGGCGCCAACTTCATCCACCTGAGCTGGCAGGCGGGCATCGTCGGCCTCATCCTCGTCATGATATTCATGATGTCGTACTACGGCGTGGCCGGGTTCCTGGCCAGTCTGGCGCTGCTCGTCTACGCCGCCCTCAACCTGATGATCTACAAACTCTGGCCGGTCACGCTGAGCCTGGCCGGCCTGGCCGGGTTCATCGTCTCGCTCGGCATGGCGGTGGACGCCAACGTGCTCATCTTCGAGCGCTTCAAGGAGGAGCTGCGGAAAGGCCGCACCATGGGGGCCGCCATCGAGGAGGGCTTCAACCGCGCCTGGTCCGCCATCCTGGACAGCAACGTCACCACCATCATCGCCTGTCTGATATTGATATGGCTGGCCTCCAGCGTCATCACCAGCAGCCAGGTACAGGGCTTTGCGGTGACGCTGCTCATCGGCGTGCTCACCAGCATGTTCTCGGCGATCATCGTCACCCGCACGCTGCTCCGGTTCTACGTCCAGACCGGGTTCGGCAAGAGCCAGCGGCTATTCCTGATGGACTGGGGAAAGAAATAGCATGAAATTCAACATCATCGGCAACCGATACCGTTACTTTATCATCTCCGCGCTGCTGGTGGTCGGCAGTATCGTTTCGCTGGCGACGGTCCACCTGAGGCCCGGCATCGAGTTCAGCAGCGGCACCGTGCTGACGGTCCCCTTCCAGAATCCGGTCACCTACAACCAGGTCCGGCAGGTCGTCACCGACCAGGGCTACAGCACCGGCGTCGTCCAGTCCGCCGGCAACAATGAATACGTCATCCGCACCACCGAGCTGACCAACGACCAGCGGACCTCCCTGGAGACGGCCCTCCGGCAGCTCAGCCCCACCGGCGAGATATCCCGGGCGGACGTCAACCCCAAGACCGCCTCGGAGACGGTGCGGCAGTCCATCATCGCCATACTGCTGGCGTCCATCGGCATCCTGCTCTACATCGCCTGGGCGTTCCGGCGCATGCCGCACCCGTTCCGCTACGGGGCCTGCGCCATCATCGCGCTGGTGCACGATATCGTCGTCGCCCTGGGTGTGTTCTCCATACTGGGGGCCATTCTCAACTGGCAGATCAACCTGATGTTCATCACCGGGCTGCTGGCCATCCTCGGCTACAGTGTCAACAACATGGTGGTCATCTTCGACCGCATCCGCGAGAACACGCTGCGGGGACTGCACCCGGAGTTCGCGGTGACGGTGAACGGGTCCCTGGTGGAGACGATGGGCCGCTCCATGAACACCACCCTCACCACGATACTGACGGTGCTGGCGGTACTGCTGTTCGTGGGCTCGGACATCCAGAACTTCGCCGTGGTGCTGCTCGTCGGCATCATCGCCGGTACCTACGATTCCATCTTCGTCGCCCCGGCCCTGCTGGTGGTCTGGGAGAAAGGCGAGTGGTCACGCTTCCTGCCGTGGAAGTGGGGGGCCAAGGCCGCGTAGCCCCGGAAAGATAGCATGTTTACCGGCCCGAAAGGTGCTGCCCGCCTCTCCGTGGTGGTGGTCGTCGGCCTTATCATCATCAAGGTCGTCGTCGGCGTCATCACGGGGAGTCTCGGCGTACTGGCGCAGGCGGTGGACAGCTTCCTGGACCTCTTCGCCGTCATCATCACGTTCCTGGCGGTCCGCATCGCGGCCCAGCCGGCGGACGCCGAGCACCCCTTCGGCCACGGCAAGGCGGAGAACATTGCCGCCATCATCCAGGCGGTGCTCATCTTCCTGGCCGGCGGCACCATCATCTATACGGCGGTCCGCCGCGCGGAGGGCCACGCCCCGCTCGAGATGACCGGCGCCGGCATCGCCGTGATGGCCGTCTCCGTCATCGCCAGCATTCTGCTCTCCCGCTACCTGAGGAAGGTGGCCCGCCGCGAGGAGTCCCTGGCGCTGGCCGCCAACGCGGACAACATCGCCGCGGACGTCTACTCGGCGGGGGCGGTGCTCATCGGGCTCATCATCGTCCAGGTCACCGGCTGGGACGTGGTGGACGATATCCTCGGCGGGCTGGTGGGGCTGTTCATCCTCAAGGTGGGCTTCGACGTGCTGCGCGGCTCGTTCGGCGGCCTGGTGGACGTGAAGCTGCCGGAGGTGGAGGAGGAGGCCATCAAGGCGGCCATCACCGAGCACGCCGGCGTGGAGGTGGTGGGGTTCCACAAGCTGCGCACGCGCAAGGCGGGCAGCCACCGCTACATCGACGTGCACCTCGTCATGCCGCGGAGCGTCGGCCTGCGCACCGCCCACGCGATGTGCGACCATCTGGAGAAAGACATCCGCGAGCGGCTGGTGCGGACGGACGTGACCATCCACGTGGAGCCCTGCGACGACAACTGCCCGGAGTGCCAGGTCATCGCCTGCACGGACCGCAAGGACTAGGCCGGCTCGACGGGCCCGGCGGATTCCGCCGTCCGGCGGCGGTGGCGGACCTCGATGACCGCCTGGGCCACCAGTATCAGGGCCAGCGCCGTCCAGAACACGTACCTGGCGACGTTCCAGATGCCGAGCGAGAAGTACGTGTCCAGCCCCTGTACGACGAACTGTCCCCCGAAGTAGGCGAGCGCCGCCGCCAGGTAGACGAACACCCACTCCTGCGCCCGGGCGCTCCAGAACCGCCGCGTGCGGTAGATGGAGAAGGACACCAGCGACAGCCACACGAGGTCGCAGAGCCAGTGGACCACGATGAAGAGCGGCAGCCCCCAGACCGCGCCGACCGCCGCCCGGAACTGCTGGAGCAGCAGGGCCCCCACCGTTACCCACCAGAAGAGGAAGAACGGGTTGAGCCCGCTCATGATGATGCCCGCCATGAAGGCGTTGTAGCTCGTGTCCTTGCCCTCCCGCGCCATGACGCAGCGCTCCCGGAACAGCCCGACGCCCATCCAGACGATCATCGCCCCGCCGACGACGCTCAGCACGAGCTGCACGACGCTGTTCTGGAAGAAGTAGCCCAGCGAGAAGTTGACGAGGACGATGAGCGGCACCTCGACGACGGCGTGGCCGAGCGAGACGAGCACCCCCGCCCAGGCAGACTTGAGGCTCTTGGCCAGCGTCACGGCGAACATGGGGCCGGGCGCCATAACGCCGGACAGGGAGGTGACGATGACGGTCCCGAGGGCAGCGAGCACGGTTTCTCCTTTAGAGGGGGACTGGTGGGTACTACTGATTATACCATAGGACTTTCGTACTCCCTCCCCTGCTTGCCTGACCCGGCGGCGCCCTTTATACTGAGACCAAAGGAGGCAGCCGCACGTGCCGCTCGATTTCACCAACCTCGCCGCCCAGGTAAGCGATATGGTCACCACGCTCCGGGAGTCCGGCGTCGAGCACCGTCGTCGGCTGGCGGACGCCCTCGCCACCTTCAACGACCCTTCCCTCGAGCTGGAGGAGCTGCAGGCCAAGATTAAGGCGGCCAGGACCTCCTGGCTGGTGGCGGAGCTGACCGAGCGGCTCGACCGGCGCTACCCGGCCCCCTCCATTCCCGGCGACTTCACCGTCATGGCCACCGACGGCTCCCACATCGACGTGGACCGTCACCGCGCCGCGCGCTGCTACCTCATCAACATCGGCGCGGTGAGCCTCACCTACGGAAGCCACCCGGACGCCGTCCTCACCGCCACGCCCACCCTCTACGCCGGCGAGGACGACATGGTCATCCGCAACCCCGGCCAGGGGCGGGACCAGGTGCTGGACGCCGCCCTCACCGGCATCAAGCGGAGCGTGGCCGAATGGCGCGCCCTCGCCGACCTGGCGAAAAACACGTCTCCCGGGAGCGCCTCGCTCGCCGTGCTGGACGGCACCCTCATCCAGTGGGGGCTGGAGACCAAGAGCTACCCGCAGTTCGTGCGGGACGTGCTGCTGCACAGGGGGTTCCTCGCCTGCCTCGACGAGCTGCACGCCCTCAACAAAGACCGTACACTCGCCGTGGCGAGCTACATCAGCTACCCCGGCGGCGGGGACGTCGTCAACGCGCTCCGCATTATCCTCTGCCCCGGCGACGTCATCAACGAGAAGGCCTGCAACGAGTGCGGCACCAGGGAGTGCGAGCGGGTGAGCGGCCTGCGCGACCGGGACCTCTTCGCCGAGGTCCTCCGGCCCGGCGAGCGCTCCGGCCTCTTCGCCAGCCGATCGAGCATCCTGTCTGAGTACGGCCCCCACAAGGTCATGTTTTATTATGTCAACGTCGGTGAGGAGATAGCCCGCGTCGAGGTGCCCGCCTGGGTCGCCGATGACACGGCCCTGCTCGACCTCAGTCACGGCCTCGTCCTCGACCAGTGCCGCCGCGGCCACGGCTACCCGGTGGCCCTCAGCGAGGCCCACGAGCACGCGGTGGTGACCGGGGCCGACCGCGAGAACTTCTGGGCGCTCGTCGAGTCCTGTCTCGTCGACGAGAAACTGCCCTCCCCCAACTCCGCCAAGAGTATCAGCAAACGAACGCGGTGGGTCTGACCCGCCCGAGGAGAAACGAGTGACCGAACCGACCGGTGAATCCGTCAAGAAAATGCTGAAAGAATGGGGCATGACCGTCGCCGGCATCGCCGACCCGGCGCGCTTCGAGGGCGCCCCGCCCGGCCACGGCCCCTACGACCTCATGCCGAAGGTACGCTCCGTCATCGTCGCCGGAGTGCGTATCCCGGACCCCGTCGTAGACTGGGACGAGTACCACCTCAAGATGACGGAGATGGAGACGGACTTCGCCGTCCGGGCCAACGCCGAGAATTTTTACATGCAGATGGGCCACTTCGTCCATGACATGATGCTCAACACCGCCGCCATCCGGCTCGCCAACTACCTGGAGACGGAGCACCGGCTGCGCTCGCTGCCGGCCGTCAACGCCCAGCACACGGGGCTCGGCCACCCGGTGCACGGGGCCTTCTTCGGCTTCTTCTCCCAGCGGCACGCGGCCGTCCGGGCCGGCCTCGGGGAGTTCGGCTACAACGGCCTCGTCATCAACCCGACCTACGGGCCGCGTGTCCGCTACGTGTCCATCCTCACCGAGGCGGAGCTCGAACCGGACCCGCTCGTGGCGGAAAAAATCTGCCTGCGGGACACGTGCGGCGGGGCGGACGGGCCGCTCTGCCACCGGAAGTGCTCCCGCGGCGCGCTCCAGTTCCTGGAAGGCGTCGACCACGACAAGGTCTTCATCGATATCCCCGTCCGCAACGAGCGCCCGAAGTGCACCGGCGCCACGCCGGAGGACGGCTTCGGCTGCGTCTTCATCGGTACCTGCATGAGGGAGTGCCCCGTCGGCAAGCAGTTCACCAAACGGTAACCAGCCCGCCCCGGCTAACTCAGGAGGCGTTATGAAAGGTTTCCTTATTTCCGCCGTGGTTATATTGTTCCTGGCCCTCGTCGGGGCCGGGTATTACACCTTCACGCTCATGCACGAGCGGGACAGCCTGAACACCGAGCTCGCCTCGGTCCAGGCAACGCTGGCGACCGCGCAGCAGGACCTGGCGACGACCCGGGCAGCCCTGGACGATACGCAAGCGCAGCT
>CAZOMF010000129.1:0-6943 GCA_964580635.1 uncultured Dehalococcoidaceae bacterium | reverse complement strand
CGTTCGGGCGCTATTTCTTCTGTCATTCCGGCGCCATTTTCCGTCATTCCGGCGCAGGCCGGAATCTGGCATCGGCTTCCCGGCATCGCGAGGGAGTAACGCGAACCGGGCGGTCCGCTGCCTGCCGGCCCTCTACGAGACCGCGTTCGGTCCGAATAGATACTTCCGCCACTCGTCGCGCTTGCCGGCGTACTGGTACGGTACGATGAAGAACGTTCCCGGCGGCGGCGGGCCCGGCTCTTTCTTCAGCTTCATGTGCGCCTCCTTCGGCGTCCGCCCGGCCTTGCGCCGGTTGCAGGGGGCGCAGCAGCTCACCACGTTCTCCCAGGTATGCTGGCCGCCGCGGTAGCGCGGCATCACGTGGTCGAGCGTCAGGTGGCGGCTCTGCACGCCGCAGTACTGGCAGGTGTAGTTGTCCCGGTTGAAGATCTCGTAGCGGGTCATCTTGCGCTCGCGGCGGGGGCGGCGCACCATGGAGGCGAGGCGGATGACGGAGGGCAGGGGCAGCTGGTCATCGACGGTATGGACGAACCCGCGCCCGTCCTCCAGCATCTCCGCTTTCCCCTGGAAGACCAGCACGATCGCCCGGCGGGCGCGGCAGACGGCCAGTGGCTCGAAGCTCTGGTTCAGGACGAGGACCGGGTAGTTGATCATGCCGGCGAAATCTCTTTTCCTGGAGTTGGTATCATTCTAGCGCACGTGACTGGAACGTGCAAATGGCAGAGTAAAAAGCAAAGGTCGAAGGGGCGGGTGAACGGTGAGGATGGTATCGCAGAAGGACCGGAACGATATCGCTCGTCCTGAGCCGGTCGAAGGATGAGCGGGCAAATGGACACGCCGGAAATAACGTGAGCGCCTACTCCGGCCGGTAGATGACGCCCTGCTGCGGCGTCTCCCACGCCTCCACCGCCTCCAGCTTGATCGGCTCGGCGGACAGTTTCTCGGCCAGCTCGCCGTCGATGGTGGCGGCGATGTTCTCCGCCGAGGGGTTGATCACGTCGAACGGGGCGATGTCGTTGAGGCAGGTGTGGTCGTACCGGTCCATGATCCGGTTCAGGTGCAGCTTTACGTCCCCGAAGTCGTAGGCCAGCCCGATATCGTTGAGTTGCGTCGCCGCGATGCGTACCCGCACCGTATAGCGGTGGCCGTGCATGGCCTCGCACTTGCCCTGGTAGCCGCGCAGGTAGTGGGCCGCCTCGAAATGCTTCTCCACGACGATCTCGTAGCGCCCGGGCGCCTGGCGGGGCGCCGGTCCCGCCGCCGGGGCCGGGTAGGGCGTGGCGTGGGCCAGGTCGATGTAGGCCAGGTGGTGGCCGATGTGCTGGGCGCCGTCGAAGCGGGCGTACTTCTCCACCTCGCCGCCCCACTTGGACGGCGGGATGTTCCTGACGGCGCGCTTGCGCTCCTCGTAGGCGTGGTTCGCCCACTGGCGGGCCTCCTCCAGACTGAGGCCGGCGTCCTCGGCGTACCAGCGGTCGTTCATCTCATCGGGCGTGCCGTCGAGCTCCGGGGCCGGGTGACCGCCCAGCGCCGCCTTGAGGGCGCCGGTCGAGTATTCCAGCCAGCGGGCCAGGTGGGCGTAGGTGTCGCGGCTGTTCCACGGCTTGGAGCCGGGCGCGTGGAGGTTGACGTCCGGGTGGGCGTCCAGCACCGCCGTCAGGTCCGCCCAGGCCTCGTCGTCTTCGGTCAGCATCCGGTCCATAGCCTCGTGCGTCATGCGTCTTCCTCCTGCTGCGGGGACGGCATCGGGCGCGGGTCGCTCAGTATAATATAGGAGAGGTGCTCGCGGAAATGGTTGGCCCCTTCGATGCGGCCCGTTTCCACCAGTTCACCGGCCCATTTCGCCGGCGGAACGGCCGCCACCGCCCGTTCCATGGTGGCAAAGGCACGGAACGCCCGGTCACGGGCCTCCGCCAGGCTGAGCGATGCGTCCTCGGCTTCCCAGCGGGCGTTGATCTCCGCCACGCTGTTGCCCGCCTCGGGTACCGGTTTCCCGGCGACCAGCGCGTCCAGCCGGGCGGCGCTGTAGTCCAGCCAGCGGGCTAGGTGGGCGTAGGCGTCCCGGCTGTTCCATGGCTTGGAGCCGGGCGCGTGGAGATTGACGTCCGGGTGGACGTCCAGCAGCGCCGTCAGCTCGTTCCAGGTGGCGGCGTCATCGGCCAGCTGCCGTTCGATGGCCTCGCGCGTCATGTGTCTTCCTCCCACTTGAACACGCCCTGTTTTTCCTTGATGGCCTCCCGCATCTGTTTCATGGTATCGCCGGTGAGCGGATGGACGACGTCCGGCGCGATCTCGGCCAGTGGCGCCAGCACGAACTCACGCTCGCCGAGGCGCGGGTGCGGGATGACGAGCTCCGGCTCCTTGACCACCATGTTGCCGAAGAGGAGGATGTCGATGTCGATGGGCCGCGGCTCACCGGTCTTCGAGTGCCGCCCCAGCCGCAGCTCGATGCCCTTGGCCAGCTTGAGCAGGTTCTGCGGCGTCAGCCGCGTATAGACCTGCACCACCAGGTTGAGGAAGCGCGGCTGGTTGACGTTGCCGATGGGCTCGGTATCGTAGAAGGAGGAGCGTTTCCCGATACGCATCCGCTCCCCGAGGAGCTTCAGGGCCGTGTCCAGGTTGGACTCCCGGTTGCCGAGGTTGGAGCCGAGCCCCAGGTAGACGACGGTCGGGTCAGTCATTGACGCTCCCCCTTCGCACGACGGCGTCGCTCATGCGGCAGACGAGCGCCGTCTCCCGCACGTCGTGCACCCGGACGATGTCCGCCCCGTTGGCGATGCCGATGGCCGTGACGGCCAGGTTGCCCTCGAGGCGCCGGTCGGCCGGCAGGTCGAGCACGAGCCCTATCATGGATTTCCGCGACGTCCCGAGCAGCACCGGGTGGCCGAGCTTCTTCAGCTCCCCGAGCCGGTTGACGAGCTCCAGGTTCTGCTCGAGCGTCTTGCCGAAGCCGATGCCCGGGTCCACGATGATGCTTTCATCGGGGATGCCCGCGTCCCGCGCGGTCCGGATGCCGTAGTCGAGGTCGGCCATGACCCTGGCCAGGATGCCGGCTCTGGGCGGCGCGTCCCGCTCGTTGGCCATGAGGATGATGGGCGCCCCGGCGTCGGCGGCGACCTTGGCGAGCGCGGGGTCCCGCTTGAGGCCCCAGATGTCGTTGACGATGCTCGCCCCGGCCCGGAGCGCCGCGGCGGCCACGCCGGACTTGTAGGTATCGATGCTGACGGGCACCGTCAGTGCGGCGGCCAGCGCCTCGATGGCCGGTACGACGAGGCCGAGCTCGGCGTCGAGGTCGGCGTTCGGCTCGGTGCCGGGCCGGGTGCTCTCGCCCCCCACGTCGATGATGTCGGCTCCCTCGGCGACCATCCGCTTCGCCTGCGCGACCGTCTTCTCGATATCGTTCCCGATGCCGTCGCCGGAGAAAGAGTCCGGGCTGAGGTTGCAGATGCCCATGACGTAGGTCCGCTCGCCCCAGCGGAACTCGGTGTTCCCGCAGCGCAGCGCGGGCAGGGTCTGTTTCATGTGCTGGCGTCCCGTTCGTCCCTTTGCTCCTATTGTACATCGACCGGCCCGCCGGTGCCAGACGAACGGTGATGGGCCGTGGTTACGCCGGCATTTACAAAACCTTTGACGGGGGTGCCGCCATCGGCTACAATAGCGGCGTGAGCAGGCCGGGACCATCGGAGCGGTACCACTGGGACGGGGAGCGCGTCCAGGCCCTGCGGCGGCACCTCGGGCTGACCCAGCAGGAGTTCTCGGACCGGCTCGGGACCCGCCAGCAGACCATCTCCGAGTGGGAGACCGGCCGCTACGTCCCCCGGGGCACCTCGGCGCGCCTCCTCTCCCTCGTCGCCGAGCAGGCCGCCTTCCCGTACGATGCCGCCCCGCCGCCGAAAACTCCTTGACTTGCTACACGGAACCGTGTAAACTGACCTCATGCCGTATACCATCGAGGCGCTGCAGCCGTTCTTCGAGCCGAAGAGTATCGCCGTCATCGGCGCCTCGCGGACGCCGGGCAAGGGCGGCTACAACATCATCGAGAACCTGCAGCGGCTCGGCTTCGCCGGGGCCGTCTACCCGGTCAACCTGCGGGCGGGTGAGATCCTCGGCCGGCCGGCCTATACGGACATCGGCCGGACCCCGGAGGCGCCGGAGCTCGCCTTGATCATCGTCCCGCCCGATCAGGTTATGGACTCCTTCCGGTCCTGCATCGCCCGGGGCGTCCGGGCCGTCATCATCGAGAGCGCCGGCTTCGCCGAGATGAGCCCCGAGGGCGCCGCTCTGCAGGCGGAGATCGCCCGTCTCGCCCGGGAGAGCGGCGTGCCGGTCATGGGGCCGAACAGCGTCGGCACCATCAACACGTCCAACGGGCTCGATACCTCCCTCGGGCGTCTCAACGAGCTCTTCCTCCCCGAGGCGCCCCTCCGGGAGGGGCGGGCCGGCTACGTCGGCCAGACGGGGCTCTTCACCGGCGTCTACCTGCCCCTCATCAACGAGGAGACCGGCCTCAGCAAGGTGGCCTGCCTCGGCAACAAGTGCGACGTCGACGAGAGCGACATGCTCGCCTGGCTCGGCGGGGACGACGCCACCGGCTTCATCGGCCTCTACCTGGAGAGCATCAACGACGGCCGCCGCTTCCTCGACCTCTGCCGCCAAATCGTCCCCCGGAAGCCCGTTGCGGCCATCAAGGGTGCCGTCACCGGCCCCGGGGCGCGGGCCTCCGTCACCCACACCGGCTCCATCGCCGGCCGGGACGATCTGTACGACGCCCTGTTCCGCCAGGCCGGGGTCATCCGCGCCGCCGATTTCACCCAGCTCTGGGGGTTCGCCCGCGCCTTCGTCCACGCGCCGCTCCCGGCCGGTGACCGGGTCGGCATCGTCGACCTGGCCGGTTCCGGCTGCGTCACCGCCGTGGACGCCTGCGCCCGGCACGGGCTCCGGATTGCTGACCTGAGCGAAAAAACCCGCCAAGCTATCGCGAAGGTCTACCCGCTTTGGTGGACCGTCCGCAGCCCGGTGGACGTCTGGGCCGCCATCGAGGCGAGCGGCTTCGAGAAGGCCTACGCCGTCATCCTCCAGGCCGTCCTCGCCGATCCCGGCGTGGACGCCGCCGTCGTCATCGCGGCGGCGGTGGACTGGGCGCCGGGCCGGGACCTGCCCGGCCGCTTCGCGGACCTCACCCGGCGCTTCAGCGGCAAGCCGGTCTACGCCGTCAGCCCGCCCGGTGACCCGGACATCTACCTGGCGCTCCACCGCGGCTTCACCGCCCGCGGCATCCCGCACTACCGCGACGAGAACTCCGCCATCGCGGCACTGGCGGCGGCGCGGCGCTACGCCGCCCTCCGCGACCGCGTCAGCCGGTAAGGGAACGAAGGAGGACGGATGGCCGTCCTTTCGGAAGAACGGGTCGTCGAGGACTGGCTCGAGCTGACGGAGACCGGACGGAGCCTGCTCACCGAGAACGACGGCCCGGTGACCGTGCTCCTGCCCGGTCGCCGCAACGACGACCACGGCCCGGACTTTCGCGACGCCATCCTGGCGACGCGCCGCGGGATCGTCGTGGGAGACATCGAGGTCCACGTAGACTCGAGCGGCTGGCGCGCCCACGGCCACCACACCGACCCGGCCTACAACCGCGTCGTCCTCCACGTCGTCCACCGCCACGCTAGCGGCCGGGACGCCGTCCTCTTCAACGGCCGCACCGTGCCGACGCTCGTCATCGGGGGTGAGGAGACGGCGCCGGTCCCGCCGCCGGAGCTACCGGGTCCTGACGCGTACCTGCCCTGCCGCACCGGCGGACGCTCCCCGGAGGCAGCGGCCGCTTTCCTGGACGAAGCGGGTATCATGCGTTTCAGGGAGCACGCGGCCGCGTTCCGGTCGGCGCTGGAGCGGGCCAGCCCGGACCGGGTCCTCTACGCAGGTCTGCTGGCGGCGCTCGGCTACCGCCGCAACCGGGAACCGATGCAGCGCCTGGCGGTGGCCCTGCCGCTCGAAACGGTGGCCGGGGACGCGTCATTGGACGGCCGTGAAGCACTGCTCATCGGGGCCGCCGGGCTGCTGCCCTCGCAGCGGACACGTCGGTTTGCCGGGGACACTCGGCATCCCCGGGTGCGGCGGCTCGAAGCCGCCTGGGCGCGACACGGCGGCGCGGCTTCCCTGTCCGAGGCGGACTGGCACCACGCCCGGGTCCGGCCGGGGAACTACCCGGTGCGCCGCCTCGCCGCCATGGCCCGGCTGCTGGCGCGGTACCGGAGAAGCGGACTGGCGGGCGGTATCCTCGCCGGACTGGCGGCCGCGAGATGTCCGCGGGAGCTGGCGGCGCTGGTGACCGTCCCGGCGGCGGGGTACTGGAAAAATTCCCTTGATTTCGGAGTACCGGCCGCGGGTACCGCGCCCGCTCTCTGCGGTCCGGGGCGGGCGGCGGACATCGTCGTCAACGTGCTGCTGCCGTTCGCGGCGGCGTGGTACCGGAGCAGCGGCTATCCGGAAGGCGCGGCGGCGATGGTGAACCAGTACCGGGAGCATCCCGCCCTGGCGGACAATGTTATTATAGGGGAAGTGCGCCAGCGGCTTGGCTTGCCGCGTCCGGTCACCGCCCTCCACCAGCAGGGGATGCTCCACCTGCACGCGTACTGGTGCGCGGCGGGGAGGTGCCGGGCCTGCCCGCTCGGCTGAAGCGGCGCCTTCGTTCCGCTCATCCTGAGCCGGTCGAAGGATGACCGGCTGTTGTCATTCCCGCGAAAGCGGGAATCCGGTTGACGCCGTGTTACCCGGTTGAGGATCAAACACTGGATGACTCGGAGGTGCGGCGGCCCCGGGCCGCCGCTGCTTTGGAGCGTCGATCATCCCCGGGATCCCGTTATTACGAGCGCAGCGAAGCAATCCGGACCTCCACCTCACCTCTCCTTCGATGGTCATTGCCCGGATGTCATTCTGAGGGAGC
>CAZOMF010000128.1:0-6970 GCA_964580635.1 uncultured Dehalococcoidaceae bacterium | reverse complement strand
GAACCATTGCCGACCTGGAATTTCGCGACAAGCGGCGGCGAAAACGTCTCCCACTCCCCGGTCACGCCATGATGAAGCGCGGCAACTTCGAGATGGAGCATGGCGATCCCGCAGCAAAGACGCTTGGAGGTAACGGCCTCCATTTCCAGTTTCGAAGTATCCGTTGCCACGGCGATGCTGTCACGCTCCACGTGGAATCGCCAGGGCTGGCGGTTCACGCTCGAAGGCGCCAGTCGCGCCGCCTCTAACGCGTTCCGTATCCACTCGGGCCACTGCAGCGGTGGCAGCCCTATCGTCAGTTTGGACAGCGGTTTTCGCCTGTGGGTGATACCGAAACCGGCCATCAGCCGCTCTTCCAGCGTCAGTTTCTTCGGGGCTTTGCCAACTGGTGTGACGGCCAACACCTTCTCGGTTTCTCCGAGTTTGAAGAGCGACTCGACTATCTTCGGCTTGAACGTCCCTCCCACCCAGCACGAGTTCAGGCCCATGGCTTCGAGTTCCAGGATGATACCTTCGCCGGTATAGCCGACATGTTCGTGAACGGTATCGCTTTCTTCGTCCCCGATAAACGCAATGAAACCGGAGGCGCCCCGGATCTTTCCATACGGACCGATAGCCCCACGAAAAATCTCCTCGGGAGGCTGTTTGAGAAAGACCGCCCTCGCGTCCTCGAAGGGACGAAACGCGGTGCATATCGACTTGATCTGTTTGAGCTGGCTGCCGGTTATTGAATTGGCTTCGTACTTCCTGCGTGAGCGGCGTTCCTGAATGGCCGGGTACCATCGCGATGAAGGTATTTCCATATTTAAAGTCCGTTATAAATTCTCGATTTGTAGTTGGGGAGTATCTCTATATATAGTAGTTTCAGGCATGGAAAAACTCAACCCGGTCAAGATATCTGCGGGCGGCAGGAAATCTTTCAGGCCCCTGCGTTGCCCAGGTACGAGATTTTACGGTACGATAACTACATATGCCCGAATCCCACCCGCACGTCCTTATCGTCGACGACCATCCGAAAGTCCTGAGAGTCATCCAGCTGGGTTTAAAGGTACGCGGCTATACGGTCAACACCCTGCTATCCGGAGAAGAAGCCCTGGAATCAATCAAGTCTGAACCTCCGGATATCGTGATACTGGACGTCAGGATGCCGGGCATGGACGGCTTCGAATTGCTCCGCCGCCTGAGGGAATTCTCCCGCGTTCCGATTATCGCGTACAGCGCTACACCGGAGTACGCCGAGCGGGCACTGTCAGCCGGCGCCAGTGCGTTTCTTCCCAAACCCTTGGAGATGAACGCCCTGGAAAATCTCGTACGCGACCTGACGAACGGCCGGACAGACTAACCCCTCAACCAGGCAATCGCAGCGGCAGGCTGAAACTGAATGCGGAGCGATACCTGCCTTCGGTTCGACCTTTGACCTCCTCCCCACAAGGGTCTTGAGACCTGCCAAACGTTAGAAACATGAAAATGTCACAAATGTGTTATTCTTTGGTATTCCGTGTTATGACGACGATATAGCCGGTGACGTAAACTCAACTCGAACGGTCGAATGAAGTGGCAGTTTCCTTGTCATAGCCACACCCGTTACCAATCCACCGGTGAGAGGTGAACGTGATGTCAGGGAAAAGGTCGTTATCAGCGCTCGGTTTCAGCGCGGTCATACTGGTGACACTGCTGCTGGTCGCCTGTTCCTCCGGCGCCAGCACGCCGCCAGGCACAACCTCAACCTCTCCCGGCGGCGGAGGCGGCGATACCGTGGTACGGAGCGACTGCATTATATCAGGAGAACTACAGGCGATCCGTCAGCAGTCAACCGGTTATCCCTTCTCAGTGGACGTCTTCATCTTCAGCTCCGATAACGTGGACAGTCTGCCGAACCCTACCTTCGACAAGGTCGGGCAGGTAATCACCGCCGAGACTGATGAAAACATGGAATCTTTCAAGCCTGGCCAACGCATCTCGGCGCATGTCAAATACGTCGGCGACGTCCCGAGTCCGGGGATTTCTCTCTATTTGTTCAATATAACAGCGGGGCCCACACCCGCGGCGTTTTCGCTCGGGCAACAGTTCACCATGAAGATCGGGGACAGCGTCTCGATCCAGGACGAAGCCCTGACATTCACGTTCATGAACATCACCTCCGACAGCCGCTGCCCGAACGACGCCACCTGCATCTGGGCCGGTGAAGTGAACTCCCTCGTCGAGGTGACACAAGACGGCATCCAAGCAGCCAGCCTGGTGTTGACCCAGCCCGGCCTGACCGACCAGCCGACCACCCAGGACTACGCCGGTTATACCCTGACCTTCAAGGTCACGCCGTATCCCAAGGCCGATGTGCCGATAGCCCACGGAGACTACCAGTTGACGATGACAGTCGCCAAAAGCACCGGTTCGAACGTGGAAATCAATCCGGCACCGATCAACGATGTGAAAATAGCGGTAACCCTCAACAGCCCCCGGGAAGTGCTCGTCTATATCAAGGGCGGGCTTCGAGACACGTGCACCACGTTCGACAGCCTGAATACGGACCGGACCGGGACCTCCATCAACATCCAGGTAAAAGTGCGGCACGCCACGGACCAGATCTGCGGCCAGGTCTACACCTTCTTCGAGCGGTGCGTGGATCTCGGGAGCGACTTCGTATCCGGTCAGACGTATACAGTAGTGGTCAATGATATGACCACTACGTTCACCATGCCCTGAGCACTGGCTTTCGGAATTCTCGCGTGCTTTATTCCGTGAAATGCTCCGTCCGGGCTGCCGTCCCTAAACGGTTCACAGTCTTTGATTTACATGGTACAATGGGTGGTCGCACAGTTCCGCCGCCCGATTAGTGGAGCGGCGCAAGGACGCCCGTTTGATCGGCCTCAAGGAAATCCAGCGCAGAAAACTGCAGTTTACCCTCATCGCTCTGGTGGTGACGCTCATCGCCTACCTGGTGCTGATGATAAACGGCCTCGGCATCGGGCTTAACAAGCAGGCCGGCAGCGCTTTGCTCCAGTTCAACGCCGACGGCATCGCCTACGCCGCGCCCAGCCGTCTCAGCGTCATCCGGTCAGAACTTTCATCGCAAGTCGTCGATGAGATTTCCCAAGCGCCAGGCGTGACCGCCGCCGCCCCGATGGGCTACCTCAGCGTCAATACCGTGAATGACGCCGGGGAAATCCAGGGCGTCGGGCTCCTGGGTTACGTTCCCGGACAAATCAGCGAACCGGACGTCATTTCAGGCCGGTCCCTGAATAACGGCGATACCCGCGGCCTGCTGGTCGATGCCAAGTTCATGGAGTCAGCCGGCCTGTCGGTCGGGGAAACGCTTACCATCATCAACCGGCTCCAGACCTACGATTTCACCATCGTCGGTGAAGTGCATGAAGGGTACTTTTTCTTCCAGCCCGCCGTGTACCTGCTGCTCGACACGCTGAGGGAGGTCAAATACGGCAGCATCACCTCCGATACACCGCTGGCGAGCATCGTGCTGGTCAAAGGGAAGAACCTCGTCGGCACCCAAACGGCCGATTACGAGATCGTCTCGAAAAAGACGGCCTTCGCCAACATCGAGGGAGTGAAAGGGCAGCAGCAGACGGTCGATGCGCTCCGCCTGTTCGGGTTCCTTATCGGCGCCCTGGTGATCGGCATCTTTTTCTACGTGCTGACCCTTCAGAAGGTCCAGCAGCTCGGCACCCTGAAGGCGCTCGGGGCCAGCAACCGGTTCCTGTTCGGGCAGATGCTGCTCCAGGTCATGGCCATCATCGTAATCGGGGTGGTGGTCTCGACGCTGGCCGCGTACGGTACCTATGCCCTTCTCAGCCAGTTGCCGCAATCCATTCCCATTGCCTTTACCTTCTCGACCTTTCTGATCACCTCGGGCCTGTTCATCGTGACCGGGCTCATCGGCCTGCTGTTCTCGCTGCGGAGGGTGAGCCGCATCGACCCCATCATCGCCATCGGGCAGCAGCAATGAGCAACCATTCCCGGAAGAAGGCTTACGCGTGAAACTAGAAGTCAGCGAGTTGCACAAGACCTACGGCAGCGGCCACCTGGCGGTCCACGCCGTCAAGGACGCCTCGTTCTCCATCGAGGCGGGGCAGTTCGTGGCCGTCGTCGGACCGTCCGGCTCGGGCAAGACCACGCTGCTCTCGATGCTCGGCGGGCTGCTGACGCCTTCCTCAGGAACCATCCAGTTGAACGAACATCGCATCGAGCGTCTCGCCTCGCGCGAGCGCCAGAAATACCGGCGCGACCACATCGGCTTCGTGTTCCAGGCAAACAACCTGCTCCCCTTCCTCACGGCGAGAGAGAACCTGCTGCTGATGGACCAGCTGGGACCCGGCGACCACCGCATGATGAAGGAAAAAGCGCGTCAGCTCCTCGAGGAGATGGGGTTGAGCGCCCGGGCGGATTTCCTGGCCACCGAGCTGTCCGGCGGGGAGCGCCAGCGGGTGGCGATCGCCCGGGCGCTGATGCGCGACCCCGACCTCATCCTGGCGGACGAACCGACCGCCAATCTTGATTCCGACCTGGGGCACCACGTCGTCGAGAGCCTGACCAAGAGTGTAAAGGGAAGGAACAAGATCGGCATCATGGTCACCCACGACGTCCGCATGGCGGCAATGGCGGATGCAATCCTGGAGATGCGGGACGGTCAGATCAGCCGCGAAAGCAGTGCCTGAATTGCTGAAGACGGACCGTCTCACCCATTGTCCTGCCTCTTTCTGGCTTTGAGGAACAACGCCTTTATCCTATCGCCTATCAGCTGGACTTCTTCTACCTGAAATCCGACTTCTTCCACCAACACACTCAGGTCATCAGGCGACAGACTGCCGCGAAAGTAGCCGGGCGGTTTGCCCCACTTTCTGAAAAACCGAAGACTCATTTTTATCTTTTCCCATCGCTTCATGCCATGCAAGGTCCCGCTAATAATGAGCAACAGTCCTCCATTTTTCAAGACCCGGTGGCTTTCCCGAAGCGCCGTTAACGGATCTTTCACCCCCTGGATCACGTTCGCCATGAAGACGGTGTCGAATCGGTTATCGGGGTAACCCAGGCTTTCACAATCGGCTTTTTCTATGGTGACGTTCGGCAAATCCTTCAGTTCGGTTTCCGCGACCGCCAGCATCTCATCGGAGAGGTCGGTAGCGATAACGCGGCCGGCATTGCCGGCCAATACTTTCGTGTAGAAACCGGCGCCGCAGCCAAACTCAATCGCCTCTCCCAGTCCGGTTTCCTGGGACAGTCTGTCCACGCGTACCCGTTGGGAAGCCTCCCCGGCTATATATCTCTGGTCTTCGTTGAGCGTTCCCGCAAACTTGCTCCAATAGCGTTCCGGTTTATAGTTCTTCACGCATTTACTCTCACGTTGAAATGGCACACTCAGGCGGATGCTAAAGCCGCCGGCCCTGGATTATACACACACCCCCTGCGGATGTACAATCCAGGAAACGACCTCCGGAAGTCGCCGGGTCCCGAAGCAGACACGTGCATCTACTTCTTCAAGGGTGTTATCACTTTCGTCTTGTTCGTTTGCATCTGCGGTTGTATAATCTGCCTAGCCTGAAGGCCCGGTCCGTGAGGAGCTGAACCGCCATGAAAAACAACTACCCGCACCTGTTTTCGCCGTTCAAAATCAAGGACGTCACATTCAGAAACCGGGTCATCGCTTCGCCGCTCGGCGCCTGGACGCTTTCACCGTCGAACTACATCGTCGATTACGCCATCAGCCTTTTCGAGGCCAGGGCGGCCGGCGGTCCGGCGGAGGTCACCTTCGGGCATACCGAGGTGAACGCCGAAGAGCCCGATACGGACGGGTTCGGACTTTATTTCAACCTGCGAAAACGGGAGGGCATCGCGGCCATTTCCGAATTCGCGGCCGCCATCAAGCAGCACGGCGCGCTGGCTTCCCTGCAGCTTAACTACAGCGGCTACTACGGCCCTTCCGAGTCCGTCAGCCGCGGCAAGGTCATGAAGGCCATGACCGAAGATAAAATCATGCAGACCATCCGTCAATACGCCGACGCGGCGAAAACACTGAAAAAGGCCGGGTTCGACATCTGCATGATACACGGCGCCCACGGCTGGCTGCCGATGCAGTTCCTCTCCGCCGCGGTAAACCACCGTACCGACAAATGGGGCGGCAGCTTCGAGAACCGGATGCGCTTCCCCCTCATGATGGTCGACGCCATTCGGGAGGCTATCGGCGACGAAATGCTGATCGAATACCGCGTGAGCGCCTATGACCCGGCCACGCAACCCGAGCTCTTCGAGGAGAGCGTGGCCTTCATCAAGGCGATCGAAGACAAGGTCGACCTGGTCCACGTTTCATCGGGGGCCATCGCGTCACAGGGCAGCGGCGGGCATACCTTCCCGACCTACCTGGAACCCCCCGGCCTCAACGTCCCGCTGGCGGCCGCCCTGAAGAAGAGGGTCTCCATACCCATCGCGGTGGTCGGCAACATCACCGAGCCGGACATGGCGGAACGCATCATCGAGGAAGGCAAGGCGGACTTCGTGGCGATGTGCCGGGCCCTGTTCGCCGAGCCGCAGTGGACAAACAAGGTACGCCGCGGACAGGAGGACGATATCCGTCCCTGCCTTCAGTGCTACAACTGCCTGGAGGTCATGCACCACAATCACTACCTGGGATGCGACGTCAACCCGCGGGCCGGACGCGAGCACCGTCTGGGAGAGGTCAGCCCGGCGAAAACGCCACGCAAGGTGATCATTATCGGCGGAGGGCCGGCCGGGATGCAGGCCGCGATCACCGCGGCGGAGCGTGGACACCGGGTGACCCTCTACGAAAAGTCCGCCCGACTGGGAGGCATACTGAACGTCTCGGACAACGACCCTCTCAAGCTGCGGGTGCGGAAGTACAGGGACTACCTGGTCCGCCAGGTCGATAAAGCCGGGGTGACGGTAAAGACGAATACCGAGGCCACCCCGGAGATGGTCGAAGCCGCAAACCCGGACGTCGTTA
>CAZOMF010000127.1:0-7012 GCA_964580635.1 uncultured Dehalococcoidaceae bacterium | reverse complement strand
CTCGTGCTGGCCGGGTTCGAGGCCCTTCACCTGAATGGCGAACTCCTCCGCCCCCGGCCCTATCCACGCCGCCACCTTCTTCACGCCCTGCGAGAGTATCTCCCCGAGTCCTTCCCGCCTGATGATCAGCCGCAGGCATTCCAGCATGGCGTCGGCGTTGCCCCAGGTCAGCTCCAGCCCTCCCGTACGCTCGGCGGTGAGCAGGCCGCGCTCCCACGCCTCCATGCAGCAGGCTATCGTCCCGCCGGCCGATATCGTGTCGATGCCGGCGGCATTGCAGAGCTCGTTGCCCTTGACGATCGCCTTGAGGTCGTCGATGCCGAGGTTGCTCCCCAGCGAGCCGAGCGTCTCGTACTCCGGGCCGCCGTAGGCCGGGTCCACTCCGCCGTAGGCGTCCTCGAACCTCGCCTTCTTCTTGCAGCGGATGGAGCAGCCGAAGCAGCCGTCCATGCCCGCCCCCATCGTTTCCTTGAGGGTGGTGGCGGTGATATTTTTGATGCCGGGAAAGTCCCCGTCCCGCCAGTTGCGCACCGGCACGTCGCCGGAGAGAAGGCCGAGGTCCATGTCGAAGCCGGTGCCCGCCTCGGACCAGCCTTTCAAAATGGGTATCTGCTCCACGTAGGCGGCCAGCTTTTTCCGCAGCCCGGCGAGCTTTTCCGGGTCGGCGACCGGCACGGGGCTCGTGCCCCGCACCGCGATGGCCTTGAGCTGCTTGGAGCCCATTACCGCCCCCAGGCCGCCGCGCCCGGCCGCGTCGTAGAGGCCGCCCATGACGCAGGCGTAGGGGATGAGCCGCTCGCCGCCGGGGCCTATCATGAGCAGGCGGGCCTTCGCGTCGCCGAGCGCCTCCCGGACGGCCGTTTGGGTCTCCCGCGTCTCCAAACCCCGGAGACCCGATGCATCGCGTAGCTCCGCTTTGCCGTCCGTGATGGAGAGGTAGACCGGCTTCGAGGACTTACCCTCGATGATGACGACGTCGAACCCGGCCCGCTTCAGCTCCGCTCCCCAGAACTCCCCGACCTGCGAGAGGGCGATACCCCCGGTGAGCGGCGATTTCGCGCCCATGGCGTGCCGCCCGCTCCCCAGTATGGCCGTCCCGGTGACCGGCCCCGTCGCGATGACGAGCTTGTTCGCCGGCCCGAGCGCGTCCGCGCCGCCGGGCATTTCCCTGCGCAGGAAGTAGGTGATGAAGCCGTTCCCGCCGAGGTAGCGTTCGCAGACCTCGTCCGGCAGCTCCTCGGTAGTGATGGTGCCGGCGGTGAGGTCTACCCGCAGTATCCTGCCGCGGTAGCCGTAGCGGGGCCGCGGCTGGTCGTTATCGCTCGTCATTCGGGTCTCCTGACCGGGGTTAATCGAACGTCAGCACGTTGCGGATGACGTCGCCCTGCTCCATGGACTCCATGGCCTCGTTGATCCGCTCGAACGGGTAGTGCCCGGAGACGAGCCCGTCCAGCTTGATGCGGCCGTTTTTGTACAGGTCGATGAGGCGGGGGATATCGAAGCGCGGCCGCACCGCGCCCATGGCGCTGCCCGTTAAAATGCGCCCGCCGCAGAAGTCCACCGGGCGGAAGGCCTCCAGCCGCTCGTCCCAGCCGTGGCCGATGATGCAGGTCGTGCCGGTCCCGGCGCACATGTCCCAGCCCTGCCGGACCAGCTCGATGCCCGCCACCGCGATGATGACGTAGTCCGCCCCACGGCCCTGCGTCAGCCGCCGGACCTCCTTGACGACGTCGTCTACCTTCCGGGCGTTGACGGTAAGCGTCGCCCCGAACTCTTTGGCCGTGGCGAGCTTGCCGTCGTTGATGTCCACCGCGATGATGGGGTGCGCCCCCACGAACCGTGAGCCCTGGATGGCGTTGAGGCCGACGCCGCCGGTGCCGATGACGGCCACGCTCCGGTTCGGCTGGACCTTGGCCCGGTAGAGCACCGCCCCGAAGCCGGATATCACGCCGCAGGAGATGAGCGCCGCCAGGTCGGCCGGGAAGTCCGGGTCGATCTTGACGATGTTCACCTCCGGGACGACGGTGTACTCGGCGAAGCCGGCCACCGGCCCCTCGAACTGGAGGATGCGCTGCCCCTTGCCGTTGACGTAGCGGCCCGGGATGAACAGGGCGATGGGGTTGTTCTCGCACCAGCCGGTGATGCCCATGGAGCAGTTATAGCACTGCCCGCAGCCCTGCGGGATGATGGTGGCGATGACCTTGTCGCCCGGCTTGCAGTAGGTCACGTTCTTGCCGACCTCTTCCACGTAGCCGCAGACCTCGTGCCCGCCGATGGCCGGCAAGGGATGGATGCCGTGCTCGCCGTGCTTGCAGTGGATATCGCTGTGGCAGATGCCGGTGGCGGCTATCTTCACGAGGACGTCGTTATCGCCCGGCGGGTCGAGCGCCACCTCCTCCAGCACGAGCGGTTTATGGTACTCGTAGGTGATGGCGGCCTTGACTTTCATGGGGACCTCCTCCCGCCCGTACGAGACGGGCCACCGCAATTTTACCCCGTTTGGCGGAACGGCGGCAACGTTCGCGGCCGGCGGCCAGCCCCGCTCGGGGCTCGAAAATGTCACTGTTTCGTAACGATTTCCCGCCTCCGAATATAACAATTTTACGCCCGGAGCCGCATAATTTTTACAGACCCCCCGACTATTGAGGAGGCTTCCCATGGCCGATGTTCAAGCCAAGCTCGAGCTGCTCACGGACACCAACAGTCTGTTGGCGTTGATCGACTACCAGCCGACCATGTTCAAGGGCGTCGGTTCCAGCGACAAGATGGTCATCCGCACCGCCGCCTACTGCGCCGCCAGGGCAGCCCGGATACTGGATATCCCGGTCGTTCTCTCCACCATCAGACCCCAGTCCAACGGCGAGTTCCTGGCGGATATCAAGGCGCTCTTCCCGGACAAGGAAATTTACGCCCGCCGCGTCCCGAGCTTCGATGCCTTCGAGGACGAGCGGAACTGGGACGCCGTCATGGCCACCGGCCGCCGGAAGCTCGTCATCTCCGGGCTCTGGACGAGCATGTGCTTCGCCTACAGTGCCCTCCACGCCCTCCGCGGCGGGCTCCAGGTCTACGGCCTCATCGACGCTGCCGGCGATTCCACCCCGGCCGCCCACGAGTACGGCGTCCAGCGGATGCTCCAGGCCGGCGTCATACCCATCACCGTCGAGGCGCTCGTCTCCGAGTGGATGCACGACTGGGACAACCCAAAGTCCGGCCAGCTCGTCCGTGAGGTCTACTCCCACTACGGCTATATGCTGGGTATTCAGTAGCCGCAGGTGTCCCGCGCCGCCTCGCGCCGAAGCCCGCCGCGGTACGCCGTTCCCTCCCGGCGTGCCGGCCCGGTAGGCAAAGGCTGAGAGACGGCGGATGAAATAAAGGGGGCGCTCCGATCGTATCGCGGCGCCCCCCTTGAGTTCAATACAGAAACGTGTCTATTTGGCCGGCGGCGGGGGCGGCGGGGCTTCCTGGCCGCGCTGCAGGCCGCGCAGGTAGGAGATCTCCCCGATGTGCTGCGCCGTGTGCGAGACGATGATAGAGAGGATGGCCGCCACGGACATCTCCCCGAAGGGCCCGCCCATGGCGATCATCCGCTCGAAGTCCTCCGGCTTGAGGTCCTTGACGTAGTCCACCGTCTCCCGGCGCACGTGGTCCAGGTACTTCATGACCTCGGGCAGGTCGGAGACCGGGAAATCGTCCACCTGCTCCGGCGTGTAGTGAGCGCCCGCCTCTTCCTTGCTCACGTTGAGCGGTTCCCAGTATTTTTCGGCTTCGAATATCTCGGTCGTCTGCTTCAGCCGCGTCTGGACGAACATGTCCTCCGAGCGCGCGATGTGGTACAGGATAAGCCCGATGGAGTTGCAGCCGTGCCCCGGCTGCCAGCATACTTCCGGCTGCTTCAGGCCATCGGTCACGCGCTTCAGCCCGCGCTCCAGACCGTTCAGTTCTATCAACAGGTAATCCTTGAGTTCCATTCCGTCCTCCGGTCGTTATTTCACCCCGTGCTCCCGCAACGGGGACAATCCAAAGTATAGATAGTCGCCGTCGGGGTGTCAAACGGGTTTGACCGCTCGCTATGGCTTGGCCGGCTTGGGCCGGGCTCCCGGATAGGCCCGTCCCTCGCGCAGCTCCACGTAGCCCACCTGCTCGAGCTCCTCCAGCATGAGCTGCACGTTCACCTCGTAGATAATGGGATGGATGTTCTCCCGCTCCCAGCCGGTGAAGGTGTTGAGCACTTCCCGGGCCGTCATGCCCGGCTTCTCGATGACCCTGTCAAGGATGGCCATCTGACGCCGGTAGAACGGCAGCGTGTAGCCCCCGGAGGCGAGGTCGACAGGCTCTACCATGAAATAGGCGGAGGTCCGGCAGTCGGCGCATCCGAAGCCGCTGCCGCCCGTCATGCCGCGCGGCCGTTCCGGCGCCGTGACGATGCGCCCTTTCTCCCCGGAGCCCTCCGGCGCCTCCGTCAGCGGCCGGAAGCCGATGCCGTCGTACTCCTTCATGCCCGGGTCCTTGACGCTCAGGCCGTCGTACCGGAACAGGACGCGTTCGTTGGTGTGCTTGCCGGAGAAAAAGGTCTGCCAGACCACCGGCACCATCGTCAACAGGACACCGGGACAGATACGCCCCTCGATCGTCGAGCCGTCGTAGGTGAACTCCTCTCCTATCTCGTAGTCGAAATGGCAGGGGAACTTCTCCTCGTCGTTCATGAACCCCACCAGCTTGCCCCGTACCTTGAACGGCATACCGCACCTCCCGTGGAAATATGTGGGAATGATAGTCTTTTGCCGCCCGGTTGTCAAAGAAAAGTCGCCGTTTTTGAGTTTGCCGCCGCAACCCTATAGAATACGAAGTAGCACAGGAACCACGGAGACCAGCATGAAGTATGATTTCGATACCCTCGTGTCCCGCGCCGGCACCAACAGCGCCAAGTGGGACGCCCTCGAGCCCATGTTCGGCAGCAAGGACGTCATCCCCATGTGGGTGGCGGACATGGACTTCCCGACCGCCCAACCCATCGTGGACGCCCTCGCGGGGCGCGCCGGACATCCCTTCTACGGCTACACCGGCCCCAATGAGAGTCTGACCCAGGCCATCATCGACCGCTACTGGAAGAAGTTCCGCTGGAAGATCGAGCCGGAATGGATCGTCCTCACCCCCGGCGTCATCCCGGCCCTCAACGTGGCCATCCGCGCCCTCACCATCCCCGGCGACGAGGTCGTCCTCCAGGAACCGGTCTACTACCCCTTCTTCCCGGCCGTCAAGCAGAGCGGCTGCCAGGTGGTCACCAACAAGCTGAAGCTGGAGAACGGCCGCTACGAGATGGACTACGAGGACCTGGAGAAGTGCTTCGGTCCCCGCCAGGGCATGAGGGAGTCCCCGAGCCGCGCCTGGATACTCGTCATCTGCAACCCGCACAATCCCATCGGCCGCCTCTGGAGCCCGGAGGAGGTAACGAAGGCCGGGGAGATAGCCATCGCGCACGGGGCCACCGTCGTCTCCGACGAGATCCACTGCGAGCTCCTCTATGACGGCTACCGGCACGTGCCGTTCGGCGCCATCAGCGAGGAGTTCGCGCAGCACAGCATCGTCTGCTTCGCGCCGAGCAAGACCTTCAACTTGGCCGGCCTCAGCGCCTCGTCCATCATCATCCCGAGCAAGACCATCCGGGACAAGTTCGCGGTCACGCGCGTCGGCATGATGCCCGGCCCCAACCTCTTCGCGCTGGCCGCCATGGAGGCCGCCTACCGCGACGGCGACGAGTGGCTCGGCCAGCTGCTGGAGTACTTGCAGGGCAACCTGGACTTCACGCTGAAGTTCTTCAAGGAGCGGATACCGAAAATAACCGTCACCGAGCCGCAGGGCACCTACCTGCTCTGGCTCGACTGCCGCGGTCTCGGCCTCGACGATGAGGCGCTGCGGAAGTTCATGCGGGAGGAAGCGAGGATCGGTCTCGACGACGGCTTCGCCTTCGGCCACGGCGGCTCCGGCTTCCAGCGCATGAACATCGCCTGCCCGCGCTCGCTCCTGAACGAGGCCCTGGAGCGGCTTGAAAAGGCCGTGAAAGGGCTGGGGTAGCCGGATGAAGGCCCGCACCGATACCTCGGTCCATGTCCTCGACGTACCCGCCCGGCCCGACCCGGAACGGCTCATCGAGCGCCTGCGGATGCCCCGGGGCAGCCAGCGCCTCCGCGAGGCTGCCGCGGACCTCGTGCGGCAGGCCGTCGCCGCCGCCCGTCCCAGGGCCGTCTACCGGGCCGCCTCGTCGCGGGTCATCGACCGGGACAGCGTCGCGGTCGAGGGCGTGGTGTTGAAAAGCCGGGCGCTGAGCCGCAACCTCGCCGGAAACCCGATCGTTTACCCGTTCCTGGCCACCGTCGGCCGGGAGCTCGATGAGCTGCCGCTGTCGCCCGGCGCCCTGACGCTCGGCTTCTACCTGGACATGGTCAAGACGGCCGTCCTCGTCACGGCGGTGGATTGGCTGGCCGGCCGTATCAAAGAGGAACAAGGGCTGGAAGGTACTGCCCACATGAACCCCGGCGAGCTGCCGGACTGGCCCATCGGAGAGCAGGCGCCGCTCTTCTCATTATTCCGGGGGCATGAAAGGGACATCGGCGTCGAGCTGACACCGAGCGGCGTCATGAAACCGGTCAAGTCCCGCTCCGGCATTATCTTCCCCAACGGGGACGGTTTCGTGACCTGCTTTCTCTGCACCCAGACGCATTGCCCCGGCCGCCGGGCCCGCTACGACGAGGCAAAGGTGCGTACCTATCTCGGCGAGTGAGGCCCGCGTTCCCCATCATTGCGAGGGAGCGCCGCGCCCGAGGCAATCCGTACCTCCGTCATTCCCGCGCAGGCCGGAATCTATTTCCGTGCCAAACTGCGACAGAATTCCCTTGACATTAGAACGTTTGTACTGCATAATCATGGTGCGGCTGTAAAACGTATGCCGCACGGGGGTGTAGTGCGCCTGAAAACTCGCGATTTCCAAAGCTAACCGGGCCGCCCGGATGGTGAC
>CAZOMF010000126.1:0-7046 GCA_964580635.1 uncultured Dehalococcoidaceae bacterium | reverse complement strand
TTTTAGTTTAATATATGAACTATATAGTTTCTCAATAGTCAACTTTTAAACTGTATACAGTGTATACCATGTCCGCGAGCGCCCCCTGAGGAGGAGCCAGCCCATGAACGATGAAGCATTGGGACAGGTCGCCGCGGACCTGCTTTCTCTCCCGCCCCTCGTCTTCCGGATCATCCGCAAGAAGATCATCAAGACCACACTGGCGGACCTGGACGTGGATATCAGGTTCACCCACTACGAGGTGCTGCGCCTCCTGGAGCAGGAAGGCACCCTCCACATCACCCGCATCGGCGAGCAGCTTGCCATCGCCAGGGCCCAGATGACCCGCCTCATCGACCATCTGGTAGAGCTCGGTTTCGTCGAGCGGGAGCCGGACGCCACCGACCGTCGCACCCTTAACATCGGGCTCACGGACGCCGGCCGGTGTTTCATCCACGAGCATGAAGATACCATCGTCAACGCCGTCCGGGAGAACATGTCCTCCCTCGAACCCTGCGATCTGAAGAACCTCTGTACCGCGCTCCGGAACGTCCGGGACGCCCTGTTCAAGCTGGAAGCCTGACCGCATCCACGACCGAACGAAGGGAACAATGCCGCAACGCGCCGGGCAAGACTACAAGAACATCCTCGATACCGAGGAAGTCGGGAAGCTCCTGTTCAAGCTGTCCGGGCCCGTCTTCATGGGCATGTTCGTGCAGTCGATGTACAACATCATCAGCACGATCTTCATCGGCCGGGACGTGGGACCGCTCGGAATCGCCGGGCTTTCCGTCGCCTTCCCCCTCCAGATGATGGGCTTCGGCCTCGGCAGCCTGTCCGGCATCGGCGGCATGTCGCTCATCTCCCGGATGCTCGGCGCCCGCGAGAACGAGCGGGCGGAGAAGTCCCTCGGCAACGGTATCACCCTCTCGCTCATCTTGAGCGGCGGCACCTTGCTGTTGCTGCTGCCATTCCTGGACTTCTGGCTGCGGCTCATCGGCGCTTCCGAGGATGTCCTGCCCTACGCCCACGGCTATATGCTGTATGTCGGCGTGGCCATCCTCTTCCAGGTCGTGTCCACGTCGCTGCTGAACTTCGCCCGCGCCGAAGGCAACGCCCGGGTCGGCATGGTCGCCATGGTGTCCGGCGCGCTCCTCAGCATCCTGTTCAGTTTCGTCTTCATCGTCTGGCTCGGTATGGGCGTCGAAGGCGCCGGCCTCGCCGTGCTGCTGGCCCAGCTCGTGGCCACCGGCTACCTCACCCTGTATTACTGGAACGGCAACAGCTTCCTCAAGGTACGCCGCGTCAACCTGCGGCCGGACTTTACGATTATGAAAGAGATGCTCGGTATCGGCATCGGGGCCTTCGCCCAGATGTTCGCCGGCAGTCTCTCGGTGATGATCGTCATCAACATGGTGGAACACCACGGCGGCGATTTTGCCGTCGGCGCCTTCGGCATCGTCCAGCGTATCATGATGTTCGCCAACATGCCGGCCATGGTCCTCAGCCAGGGTGCCCAACCTATCATCGGTTTCAACTATGGCGCCCGGCGGTTCGGCCTGCTGCTGAAATCCATGAACCAGGCGCTCGCTTTGGGTATCGCCCTCAGCGTGGCCGGTTTCCTGGTGGTCTACTTCATCCCGGAAGCCATCATGAAGGTCTTCAGCAATGATGTCGAACTGGTCAGCCTTGGGGCCGATGCATCCCGCCGCATGATGCTCTCGCTGCCCATTATCGCGCCTATCGGCATCGGCACCATGATATTCCAGGCTATCGGGAAGGCCCGTCGCGCCTTCGTTGCCGCCATCGCCCGGCCTGTCCTGTTCCTCATCCCGGCCGTCTTTATTCTGGCCCACTTCTTCGGCCTCAACGGCGTCTGGTTCACCTTCCCGGTGTCGGATGTCTTCACGTTCACCTTCGTCGTTATCCTCATCGTACCCGTCATCCGGTACTTCCGCTCCCAGGCGGGCGGACCCGGCGGTAATGCCCCGGCCACCCATTCCCGGCCGGTACTGCGCCCGGAGGGAAGCGCTGCGGCTGACTAGACGATGAAACGGACCACCACCCCCTCCAGCATGCACCATGTGCTGAACACGGACCGCATCGGCCCGCTGCTCTTCAGCCTCTCGATGCCGGTCTTCTTCGGCATGTTCGTCCAGACGATGTATAACGTCATGAACACCATCTTCGTCGGGCACAACGTGGGGCCGCTCGGCATCGCCGGTCTCTCCATCGTCTTCCCCATCCAGATGCTCGGCATGGGCATGGGCCAGATGGTCGGTATCGGCGGCATGTCCCTCATCTCCCGCTATATCGGCGCGGGCCGGTCGGAGGACGCCGAGAAGGCGCTCGGCAACGGGCTGACGCTGGGCATCTTCATCTCCGTCATCGTGATGGCACTGGTCCTGCCCCTCGTCAACTACTGGCTGCGCCTCATCGGCGCCACGGATGAGGTACTGCCCTTCGCCCGGGACTACCTGAATATCATCATGTACGCGCTGCCGTTCCAGGTCCTGTCCCTTGCCCTGCTTAACTTCACCCGTGCCGAGGGCAACGCCCGCGTCGGCATGGTGGCGATGATACTCGGCGCCGTGACCAATATCATCTTCGACGCCACCTTCATCGCCTGGCTCGGTTTCGGGGTCAAGGGCGCGGCCTGGGCCACCTTCATCTCCCAGGCCGTGTCGCTCGTCTTCCTGGCCGCCTACTACTTCAACGGCAACAGCTTCCTCAAGGTACGCCTGGCGAACCTCAGGCTGAAGATAGCCATCATACGTCCGATGTTCTCCATCGGCGTCGGTGCCTTCGTGCAGAGCGTCAGCGGCAGCCTCTCCGCCATGATCCTCATCAGCGAGGTCGTGCACTACGGCGGCGATTACGCCCTGTCCGCCTTCGGCATCATTCAGCGCCTCTTCATGTTCGCCATCATGCCGTCGATCGTGCTCGCCCAGGGGGCCCAGCCCATTCTCGGCTATAACTACGGCGCCCATCGTTACAGCCGTGCCATGAAGGTGACCATCATGGCCTTCGCCGCCTCCACTATCCTCGGCAGCGTCATGTTCCTGTTCCTCTACTTTATCCCGGCGCCTATCATGCGTATCTTCACCAACGATTCGGAACTCGTCGACGTCGCCGTCGGGGCGGCCAAGTTCATGTTCCTCGGCATGCCGCTGCTCGGCTTCGTCAACGTCGGCATCATGGTCTTCCAGGCCATCGGCAAGGCGGTGCCGGCCTTCATCGTGGCGGTCGCCCGGCAGGTGGTCTTCCTCATCCCCATCGTCCTCATCGTGCCGCGCCTCATGGGCCTCAACGGGGTATGGCTGGCTTTCCCGGGCTCGGACATGCTGACCACGCTGCTCGTGGCCGCGCTCGTCATCCCGGTCCTGCGCGGCTTCCGGCGCCGGGCCGGCTCGGGCGAGGGCGATGCCCCCGGTCCCGATAAGGAGCCTGAGCCAATCCCCATCACCATTCTGGAGGGCTAACCTATTGCGGCCGGCCCCGTTTCCGGCTATACTGTCCGCGGAATTACCCGCGTGAGGTGTGGCATGTCCCGCACGACGGTCTTCTCGGACGTTGCTGACTGGCTCCTCGACCCCGCCGACCCCGGCCCCCGCTACCTGGCCCTCCGCGACCTCTTCCCTCCCGGCGAACAGGAGCTCGCCGCCGCCCGCCGCGAGGCCCATCGCCACAGCCCTCTCGCGGAAATCCTGGCTAACATGCACCCGGACGGCTATTGGGTCAAGCCCGGCGCCGGCTACGGTCCCAAGTACCGGAGCGGGGTCTGGTCGCTCGTTACCCTGGCCCAGCTCGGCGCTTCGGTAGACGGGGACCCGCGGATCGCCACCGCCGCCGCCTACTATCTGGACCACGCCGTCACCCCGGCGGGGCAGATTTCTTATAACGGCACGCCGGGCGGTACTATCGACTGCCTCCAGGGCAATATGCTGACCGCCCTCTCCGACCTCGGTGTTGTAGACGAACGCACGGAAAAAGCCTTCGACTGGATGGCCCGCACCGTCACCGGGGACGGCATCGCGGAAAAAGAGGACCGGAACGCCACCCTCCGCTACTACGCCTATAAGTGCGGCCCGCTCTTCCGCTGCGGCCCCAATAACAAGCTCCCCTGCGCCTGGGGCGCCGCCAAGATTATGCTCGCCTTCTCCAGACTGCCGAAAGAAAAGCGCACCCCTCGCATCGAGGCCGCCATCCGGGCCGGTGTGGACTTCCTCTTCTCCGTGGACCCCATGACCGCCGCCTGGCCCTGCGGCTACGCTCCCAAACCGAGCCTCAACTGGTGGAGGTTCGGTTTCCCTGTCTTCTACGTCACGGACCTGCTCCAGGTCGCCGAAGCCCTCGCCGGCCTCGGGTACGGGAAAGACGACCGCCTGGCCGGTACCATCGCCTTCATCCGGGACCAGGCGGATGCAAAGGGACGCTGGCCGATGCGGTACAACTACTCGGGCAAGACCTGGTGCGACTGGGGCCGCGGCGGTCAGCCGAACAAGTGGGTCACCATCCGCGCCCTCCACGTCCTGAACAGCGTATCCTGAAGGATATTGACGCCAGGGAGCAACACCAGTTAAAATGCCTCACCACACCTGAGAAGGCGTACATCCTTCTCAGCCTCGTCGCCAAATCCGCCCTCGCCTGGCAGGTATTCGCCGGGACGCTGCGGCCGGTCTAGTCCTTGACCGTATAGCCGGCCGCTTCGAGCGCCGCCCGGATTTTCGCCGGATCGATGCCCAGCTGCTCGCTGCCGGTATTGAGCGTCATCTCTTTGGCGTGGGTGGTGCGCATCGCCTCGTTGGTGACCCCGGCGAAGCCGAGCTCCGCCAGCACCGGGATGAGGTCCTTGTGCGCCTCGGTTATCTCGTACAGCGTGCTGTTAAGGTCAATCTCGCTCATCGATCAGCCTCTTTTCTCCCTCGAGGGCCCGGATGTGGGTCACGTCCTGCGCCACCTCGATGACCCCCAGGTACCTCCCGGCGGCGTCCCGCAGCGCGTAGAACCGTATGTAGATGAATTTGCCGTTGATGGTCAGCCAGAACTCGTAGGAGTCCCTGCTGCCGTCCTTGAAGGACTGCACGATTCTCTCTACCGCGTCGAGGCTCTGCGGCGGGTGGCAGTTCTTGACGTTCCGCCCGATGATGGACGTCGAGCGCGTAAAAATGCGTTCCTTACCCTTGGAGAAATACTTGACCGTGTCGTCCGCGCCGACGAAGGTGATATCAACCGGCAACGCGTTGAACAGCGGCAGGATTTCCTCCGCGCGGATGGAGCCGGTCGGGAAGGTGATAACGCCATCGCCGACACAGGCCTCCTCGACGACCGTCCCGTTCAGGTTGGCGATGAGGTGCGAGGCCTCGGCGGGCTGCTCGATGAACACGTAACCCACTTCTTCACTCTCCCGCAGGATTTCCACCCAGTCCGCCGCGTCGAGTTTTTCCAATGCTGTGGAGAACAGGATATTCTCCTCTTTGAAGATCATACCGCTGACTTCCTCGATGAGCGGGTTGAGGGTCTTCTCGCGGAACGCTTCCAGTTCCTCCGCCGGCGTGTCCTTGAGCCCGGCGATAGCCGCTTTCAGCAGGTCTCGTATCTCGTTGTCCTTGCCCCACATCACCTTGGACGGGCCGGTGAAATTCTTTTTCTCCAGGAACGGGAACAGCAGTTGCTCCTTGCGCTCGTAGTGGGTGTTGATGCCGCGGAGCATCGTCAGCAGCGCCGTCAGGCCGCGCTTGTTCTTGGCAGCTTTCAGCGCTTCGAGCAGCTTCTCAATCTCCCGGTTCTCCTCCTTGAAGAGGTAGACCGGGTGCGAGGGCGAGGTCTCCGCCATCTCCACGTTCTCCAGTGCTGATTGGAAGATGAGCGCGTGGACGTTGCAGAACTTCTTGATTTCCTCCGGGGAGAGCCCATCTTCGAGGAGACCCTGCTCCAGCTCGGCTATCTCCGTCGAGGTCACGTTGCCCACTTCCTTCTCGAAGCGGTCCTTCGCATCCTCGGCGGTGAGCCCCTCGTGGAGCTTGAGGATGATGTCTCTCAGCGCCGCTTTCTTGGTGCCGTTTATCTCCGTCATGGCCGCTGCCTCTCATTCGTGTTGTTCTCAGTAACACTCTCATACTATGGCAACTCGGCAAACCCGGTATACGATATTTGTCGCGTCCGCTTATTCCTCAAATGTTATTCTGAAGGAGTCCGCCTCAGGCGGATGACCGTGAGAATCCATCCCTTCTTGTAATGGAGGTCTTCGCTCTTTTTTGAAATGCCGTTTTTCAGGCTCGTTTCAGCTTCGAAACGGCCTCGAAAACGCGACAAAATTGCCTTGCCAATCCCGCCTAAATCCGCTAAAGTCAATTCGTGGCCAAGACCGATAAGATCGTCTACACCTGCCAGGAGTGCGGCAGGGAGAGCTCCAAGTGGCTCGGCCGCTGCCCGGACTGCGGGCAGTGGAACACCATGGTGGAGATACGCGCCTCCACGCTCGCCGCGCCGGCCCACCCCGTGATGCCCGTCGCCCCGCCCCAGGAGCTCTCCGAGGTCTCCATCGAGACCGCCGACCGCTTCCCGCTCGCCATCGGGGAGTTCGACCGCGTCCTCGGCGGCGGCCTCGTGGCCGGTTCGCTCGTGCTCATCTCCGGCGACCCCGGCATCGGCAAGTCCACCCTCCTGTTGCAGGCGTCGGCCTCCCTCGCCTCGGCGCAGAAGTCGGTCGTGTACGTCACGGGGGAGGAGACCGCTCGCCAGATAAAGCTGCGGGCGGAGCGCCTCGGCCTCGGTGGCCGCGGCCTCTTCATCATGGCGGAGACGGACCTGGAAGCCGTCCTGGAGCATGTGGAGCAGATGAACCCCTCCCTCCTCGTCGTGGACTCCATCCAGACCGTCTTCCTCCCTTCGGTGGAATCCGTTCCCGGCAGCATCACCCAGGTGCGTGAGTGCACCATGCGCCTCATGCAGTGGGCCAAGCGGCAGGCTGTGCCGGTCTTCGTCACCGGCCACGTCACCAAGGAGGGCGCCATCGCCGGGCCGCGCGTGCTGGAGCATATCGTGGACGTCGTCCTCTACCTGGA
>CAZOMF010000125.1:0-7048 GCA_964580635.1 uncultured Dehalococcoidaceae bacterium | reverse complement strand
CCGCCGAGGATGTCCGGCTGCACCGTGGCGGTGAGGTCTATCTTCTTGCCGACCACCTGACCGAGGTCCGCGGCCAGCTTCGTCTTGTCCGCGTCGTCCAGCGGCACGGCGGTGACCACGCTCGCCTTGATGACGCCGTGGTGCTCGTCGAGCAGCCGCTGGTACTCTTCCGCGATCCGTCCCGCCAGGCCGATGCCCGTCCGGGCGATGAGCAGCCGCGCCAGGTTGAGCGCCAGCGGGTTGTCCGTGCCGAGCACCTCCGCGACGAGACGGTTCTTGTCCCCGGCCTTTACCTTCGGGCTCTCCATGATGGTGCGGAACTCTTCGTTGGCGACGATAGTCGCCAGTTTCCGGAGATCCTGCTGCCACCGGTCGAGCTCGTTATTTTCCAGCGCCAGCTCGAACACCGCCCGGGCATACCGCTGGGGATACGCTTTCGCTGCCATGCTGCTGTCTTCCCGGTCCGTTATTCCTGTTTGCTCACCGAGCTTTCCTCGAGGACCTTGTCGATGAGCTCTTTATGCTGTTCCTTGTCGAGTGATTTCTCGATCACTTTACCGGCTGCCAGTACCGTCAGGTCCGCGAACTCGCGGCGTACGTCGTTGACGGCCTCGTCGCGCTCCTGCTGGATCTCCTGGCGCGCCCGGTTGATGAGCGCCTCGGCTTCGGTGCGGGCGTCTTCCTGGGCCTTCGCCTTGACGTCCTCGCCGGCCTTGATGGCGCGCTGGAGGCGCTCCTGGCCCTCGCGGCTGGCTTCCGCCAGCTGCTTCTTGACCTCGTCCTCGGCTGCCTCGGACTGCTGCCGTACGGTCTCCGCCTGGTCCATACTCTCCTTGATGCGGCGGGAACGCTCGTCCATCATCCGCATCAGCGGCTTGTAGGCCACGAGCCGCAGCACCACCAGCAGGATGATGAACGACACCAGCTGCGTGATCAAGAGCGGTAGGTCGACTCCTAGTTTGGTTAAACCTTCCATTGTCTCTCCCGGGGAGCGGCCGCTTCGGCCGTTCCGCTTGGCCGGATTGTTGCCCGGCGTCCGCCGTCCGTCAGGACAGGAGGAACGCCCAGGTGATGGCGGCCAGCCCCGTCACCACGCCGATAACCATGACCGCCGCCGCGATGACGGCGATGAATGTCGGTATCCCGGTTTCTTCCATGATAGTCTCCCGGGTCCGCCTGAGGCGGACCGTTTACTTCAACACTCTCTCGGCCGGGGTCTAGAATACGAAGCCGAGCAGGACGGCCACGATGAGCGCGTAGATGGCGACGGCTTCCGCCAGGGCGACGGCGATGATCATGTTGGTCTGGATGGGGCCCTTCGCCTCCGGATTGCGGGCCAGGCCGATCATGGCGCCGTAGCCCAGGATGCCGATGCCCAGGCCGGGCCCCAGCGCGCCGAGGCCGATTGACAAACCAATCGCAAGCATTTTCATCGTTTCAGGGGTCATGTTGTGTCCTCCTAACGTTTTCTCACTGCTTTATTATTATCTAGTGTGATTCTTCCTCGTGCGGCATGACCGCCAGGGTCACGAACACAGCCGTCAGCCCGGCAAACACAAGCGCCTGGACGAAGCCGATGACCAGCTCCAGGCCATAGAAGATCGGCGCCACCACCCAGGGTACCAGGAACGAGATGATGAGCAACAGGATCTCACCGGCCGTCATGTTGCCGAAGAGACGGAATGAGAAGCTGATGATACGTATCCAGAAGCTGAGGAACTCCAGCCCGCCCACGAAGATGGCGATACCGGCATCGAAAAACGCCATCGGGGCGAACTTACCCTTGAAGACGCCGCCGATAGCCCGGAACATCGGCCCGAAGTTGAAATACTGCTTGAACCAGCCCGGTCCCAGGAACTTGACCCCCATGAAGAGCGTCCAGAGCACCGAGAAGAGGGCGATGGCGATGGGCACGTTGATGTCCGTGTTGGCGGCGCGGAGAAGCTCTTCCTTCTCCAGAACGTAGTACTCGCCGTCTTTCTGTGTAAGGGACGCCTCCCCGCCGAGAGACTCCATATCGAACGGCGTGCCGTCGTTGTTGACGAGCTCCGGCTGGCCGGCGGTATCGCCGGTGGTGCTCGTGATGACGTGGGTATCGGCCGGCAGAGGCTCGTACTTCTGGTACTGGATGGAGACGAAGCCCGGTATCAGGCTCAACCAGGCGTTGAAACCGACGAAGAGGAAGATGGTGCAGACCACCGGGAAGAACTTGCGGGCGTTCTCATCGCCGGAGATGCCGACGACGAAATCGTAGATCCAGCCGAGCAGGCTCTCGAAGAGTCCCTGGAGCCGGGTCGGCACCAGTTTCATCCGCCGCGTGATGACGGCGCTGATGACGATGAGGAAGAGGATGGTGACCCAGGAGGCGAGCATCGAGTTAGTGATGCCCCAGCCGCCGATGTGGAAGAGCACCGGCACGGGCAAGCGCGGCGTTGGCTGCTGAACGGTGATCCAGGAGGGGAAGTGCGGCGCGTGCCCGAAGAGGGCAGTGAGCAGCCCCTGCCCGATGGGCCCGACGAGAAGAGCGAGGATAAGGATGCCGAGGAAAATGACGGCGATGGTAATAACCACCGGGGTCGGCAGGCCGAACAGGCCCCGCTTCTTAGGCTCCGCCACTACTTGTTCTCCTTCGTTTGGTTATCGTCGCTGCGGAGCAGCGGCCGCAACATATGGTACACACCATACGCTGCGAGCCCCAGGCCCGTCAGTAACCCGCCAATCAAAAACCAGGGGGCGGTGTCTAGCCGGTTATCAATCCACAGTCCCGCAAACGTGCCTGCCAGGATGCTGGTGACTATGTAGAAACCGATTCCGATCAACCGGAGGGCTGGTACCCAATCGCCCATGCCGTCTCCGTCTTTGTCAACCTCAAGCCATAATACCAGAGTCCGGCGGACAGGTCAAGAAAATTCAGGCTTGAACTATTATGCCCGTGGAAGATTTTTATACATCCGCTCAGACCCGCTTCCCCCGCAGTGGAAACGACCCGAAAAAGCCCGCCTTGACCTCCCCGCTGAGGTCGTCGCCGGTGATGGTGACCCGGCAGGTCACCTTCATCTTGCCGATGGGTCCCGGCACCTCCATGGACCAGGAGGCTACTTCTCCATCCGCCATACCGCCGGAGAAATCGGCGGTCCCTATCTGCCCCGCCACGGTGCCGGAGAGCGAGCCGTCTTCCATCCGCAGGGTCAGCGTGCCTTCCTGCAGACCCATGGGAGAGTTGAGCTTTACCTGGTAGGTGCCGTCGACGACCATGGGGCGGTACGCTCCTTGACGCGGGAATTTCCAGACCGTGAGCATGGTACCAAGCCGACGGCGCGCTTGTCAACCGCGGTCGGGGTCGGGGGGAAAGAGCCCGGAGATATCGCCGCGGAACCGCTCCAGAAAGTCCCGCGCCTCGAGCAGGTCGTTCCCGTTCACCGGTTCTAAGTTACGGAACCGGGCGCGCTCGGCGGGGGTGAGGTCGGTGGCCGGACCATCGTCGCGGATGACGACCGCCACCACCGAGCCGATGTGGCAGGCGCCGCAGACGGCGCTGAGCAGCCAGAGCCCATCCTCCTCTTCGAGGACGGTGACGTTGTCCGGGGGATAACGATGGCCGCAGGAGCCGCACTCCAGGGTGGCGACGAGCCGCTGCATTTCTCGGTCTTCCACGGTCCGGCTCCTTTCCGGGGCCCGGTCAGCCCTAGGACTTGCGCTTGTCGAAATCGTCCAGGTCGAGCGTATTGATGAAGTCGTAGAAATTGGGCAGCTTCTTCTTCATCTCTTCATCGGTGACCGGCTTGCCGGTGCTCTCGTCCCGCTCGTCGAAGATCTGTTTGCCCGTTTCTCCGTCCAGCAGGATGCCGGCATTATTAAGCACCGACTCCGAGGCGAAGATGGGGATTTCATCGCCCCGCACGGCCAGCGCCAGCGCATCGGACGGCCGCGAGTCTATTTCTACCTGGCTGCCGTCGACATCGAGGAAAATCTTGGCATAGAAGGTATCATTTTTCAGGTCGTGTATGAGGATGGAACTCATCGAGGCCTGCAGCGTATTCAGCACGTTCAGCAGCAAGTCGTGTGTCATCGGACGCGGGGCGTCGACGCGCTGGAGCTTGATGGCAATGGCATCCGCCTCGGCCGGCCCTATCCAGATGGGAAGGTACCGGCATACGATCTCCACTTCGTCGGTGACCTTTCCGCAGCCGTTGCACTTCCACTGGACCGGGCGGTTACGCGTTTCTATCTTCTCCATGTCCTGTGAATGACAGGCAGGACACGTTTCCTTCTCCTTCAATATCACCACCCGCTGGTAGTTCATCAAGCTGACGCGGATGCTGTCGATGGTCATTTCAATCATATCCGACTCCCTCACCGAATCCCCGATTCAATCTAAATTCTAACCCCGATTCCCAGGGGTGTCAAATGAAAAATGTCGTGTTTTACGGTGAATTTTAAAGGTAAAACGGTGACCTCCCGCGCCCGGGCGAGGCGACGCCGGGGCATATTGACACCGGCCCTCCCCTCTTGTGGTATAATAACTACCATCAGTTAACGCGCTGCTCGCAAATCCAAATCAAACGGAGGCTCGAGAAATGAAACGTGACCAGCAAGCCGTGGTCTGGTTCAGCGACGTTTCCAAAGACGATATCCCGCTCGTCGGTGGGAAGGGCGCCAACCTGGGAGAAATGACCAATGCCGGCATCCCCGTACCGCCCGGCTTTATCGTGACCGCCGACGCCTATTTCGACTTTATCGAGCAGTCCGGCCTTCGTGACGAAATCAAGGCTATCCTCAGTCCCGTGAACGTCCAAGACAGCCGCAAGCTCCAGGAAGCGGCCGAGCTGGTGCAGCAGCTGATTCTCCAGGCAGACGTCCCGGCGGACACCGCCGCGGCCGTCAAGCAGGCTTACCAGCAGATGGACGACGGCCTGGTAGCGGTCCGCTCCTCCGCCACCGCGGAAGACCTGCCGGAAGCGTCCTTCGCCGGCCAGCAGGCCACCTTCCTCAACGTCGAAGGACCGGAGGCCGTCGTTCGCAATCTTCGCCGCTGCTGGGCCTCGTTGTTCGAGGCCCGGGCTATTTTCTACCGTGCCGAGCAGGGCTTCGACCACTTCCAGGTCGGCATCGCCGTGCCGGTGCAGCGCATGGTCCAGTCCGAGGCGGCCGGCGTCATGTTCACCGTCGAGCCCAACACGAGCGACCGCTCCAAGATTACCATCGAGGCCGTGCTCGGCCTTGGCGAGATGATCGTCTCCGGCGACGTCACCCCAGACCACTACCTGATAGACAAGGAGACGATGAACATCGTCGTCAAGGAGATCAAGGGCCAGGAGTGGATGCTTGTGAAGGGCGACCGCTCCAAGGGCCAGCCCCGCAACGTCAAGATAGACCTCACCCCGCAGCAAAAAGCCACCCAGAAGATAACCGACGAGGAAATCCTCCTGCTGGCCGGCATCGGCAAGAAGCTCGAAGAGCACTACGGCGCCGCCCAGGACGTCGAGTGGGCCCGCGAGAAGGGCAAGATATATATCGTCCAGACCCGGCCGGTCACCACCATCAAGGAAGGTGCCGTGGCCGAGGCCCACGATATCGATGCCCCCATCCTGGTCTCCGGCGCCGCCGCCAGCCCGGGCGTGGCCCACGGGCCGGTGAAGATCGTCCCCGACCCGTCCCAGATCGACAAGGTGCTCAACGGCGACGTCCTCGTCGCCGAGATGACGACGCCGGACTTCGTCCCGGCCATGAAGCGCGCCGCCGCCATCGTCACAGACCGCGGCGGCCGCACCGCCCACGCCGCCATCGTCAGCCGCGAGCTCGGCATCCCCTGCGTCGTCGGCACGGAGAAAGCCACCGCCACCCTCAAGGACGGGCAGGTCATCACCGTGGACGGCAGCGCCGGCAAGGTGTACGAGGGCGCCATCGAGGTGGAGAGCGATATCAAGATACGCGCCCGCGGTGAGGTGAAGACCCGGACCAAGCTCCTTGCGAACCTCGCCCAGCCGGACATCGTCGACCGGGTCGCCACCCGGGACGTCGACGGCATCGGCCTCCTCCGCGCCGAGTTCATGGTGGCCGAGATCGGCGAGCACCCTTCCTACATGATCGAGCAGGGCCGCGGCCAGGAGTTCACCGACAAGCTCGCCGCCGAGCTCATGAAGTTCGCCAAGGCCTTCCACCCCCGCCAGGTCGTCTACCGCACCAACGATTTCAAGTCCAACGAGTACAAGTCCCTCAAGGGCGGCGAGAAGTACGAGGAGGACGAGGAAAACCCGATGATCGGGTACCGCGGCGCCTCCCGCTACATCACCGACATCGCCACCTTCAAGATCGAGCTCGCCGCCATCAAGAAGGTGCGCGAGCAGTACGACAATCTCTGGGTGATGATCCCCTTCGTCCGCACGGTTCCGGAGCTGGAGCGCACCCTCAAGATCATGCACGAGGAAGGCCTCAAGAGCGCCGACAACTTCAAGATCTGGATGATGGTGGAGGTCCCCTCAAACGTCATTTTGCTCGATGAGTTCCTCGATACCGGCATCGACGGGGTGTCCATCGGCTCCAACGATCTCACCCAGCTGACGCTCGGTATCGACCGGGACAGCTCCAAGCTGGCGGAGACCTTCGACGAGCGCAACGAAGCGGTCATGATCTCCATCGAGAAGGTGGTCAGGACCTGCAAGAAGCGGGGCGTCACCTGCGGCATCTGCGGCCAGGCGCCTTCCGTCTACCCGGAGATCACCGAGAAGCTGGTGGAGTGGGGCGCCACCTCCATCTCCGTAAGCCCGGACATGATCGACAAGACGCGGGACATCATCGCCGCGGCGGAGAAGAAGATAGGCTTTAAATAACTCTGAAAGCTGAGAGACTACGGGGCGGTGCCGCCGACGGCGGCACCGCCCCGTTTTTTATCAGCCTCGATTCGTTTTGTAAAATGGGGGCTGTTTTTGAAGCACTCTCTCCGTAGCTGGAAGAGGTACGCAGACGGGTTTTTCAGCTTCGATTCGTTCCGTCATTTTTTCAGTCATCACGCCGGTCCAGCTTCGATTCGTTCCGTCAGTTTTAAGGA
>CAZOMF010000124.1:0-7077 GCA_964580635.1 uncultured Dehalococcoidaceae bacterium | reverse complement strand
GCTACGGCCAGAACGCCCTCGAACACAGCATGGAGGTCGCCTACCTGGCCAGCATGATCGCGACCGAGCTCGGCGCCAACACCACCATCGCCAAGAAGGTCGGCCTGCTGCATGATATCGGCAAGGCCGTCGACCGCGAGGTGGAAGGCACCCACGCCGCCATCGGCGCCGACCTCGTCAAGCAGTGGGAGAAGTCCCCCGAGGTGCTCAAGGGCGTCTCGGAGCACCACCTGGAGACGAGCGATACGAGCGTCTGGGGCTACATCGCCTCCGCGGCGGACGCCATCTCCAGCGCCCGGCCCGGCGCCCGGCGCGAGTCACTGGAGAACTACCTCAAGCGCCTCAAGGCGCTGGAAGACATCGCCGACAGCTTCAAGGGCGTGGAGAAGTCCTTCGCCATCCAGGCCGGCCGCGAGGTGCGCATCCTCGTCAAGCCGGAGTCCATCGACGACCTCGGCGCCATGCGGCTCGCGCGTGACATCGTGAAAAAAGTAGAGGAATCCCTCGACTACCCCGGCCAGATCAAGGTCACCGTCATCCGCGAGACGCGGGCGGTGGACTACGCCAAGTAGGAAACCCCGGCGGCGCGCGCCGCCGATGAAAAAGGCCATGAGAATCCTCACCATCGGAGACATCGTGGGACGCCCCGGCCGCCTGGCCGTCACGGAGTTCCTGCCCGCCCTCATCAAGGAGTACGGCATCGATTTCGTTATCGCCAACGGCGAGAACGCCGCCGGCGGTTTCGGCCTCACCCTCCGCACCGCCCGCGAGTTCTACGGCGCCGGCGTGAACGTCATCACCTCCGGCAACCACATCTGGGCCCAGAAGGAGATCATCCCCTACCTGGACACGGACGCGCCTGTCCTCCGCCCCCTCAACTACCCGGCCGGCGTGCCCGGCCGCGGCTGGCTCGTCACCGGCGGCGTCATGGTGGTCAACCTCATCGGCCGTACCTTCATGAAGGAGTACGACTGCCCCTTCCGCGCCATGGACTCCCTGCTGGAATCGGTGCGGGACCGGCCGAAAGTCGTCTTCGTGGACTTCCACGCCGAGGCGACCTCGGAGAAGATAGCCCTCGGCTACTACCTGGACGGCCGGGTCAGCGCCGTGCTCGGCACCCATACCCACGTCGGCACCATCGATACCGCCATCCTCAAGGGCGGCACCGCCTACGTCACGGACATCGGCATGACCGGCCCGGCGGACTCCGTCATCGGGGACGAAAAGGACCTCGTCATCGAACGTTTCCTCACCATGATGCCCAACCGCCTCGTCGTCGCCAACGGCCGGCCCACCTTTACCTCGATCCTCGTGGACGTCGACGAGGCGACCGGCAAGGCCACCCACATCGAGCGTATTTCCCGGGAGATGGAGAGGCGGTGAACCGGGTCGACCTTCACCTGCACTCGACCGCCTCCGACGGCCGCCTCAGCCCGGCGGACCTCGTCGCCCGGGCGGCCTCGCTCGGGCTGACGCATATCGCCCTCACCGATCACGATACGGTCGCCGGCCTTCCCGAGGCCATCGCCGCCGCCCGGAACCGTCCCGGCCTGACACTGCTGCCCGGCGTCGAGCTCAGCACGGACACCGCTACCGGCGAGACCCACGTCCTCGGCTACTTCATCGATACGGACGATGCCGCCTTCCTGGCCGCCCTGGAGCGCTTCCGCGATTCGCGGGAGAACCGCGGCGAGCGCATGGTAGCCAAGCTGAACGCGATGGGCATCGATATCGCCTGGGAGCGTGTCAAGGAGATCGCCGGCGAGGCCGCCGTGGGCCGGCCCCATATCGCTTTGGCCATGCTGGAGAAGGGGTACATCGCCAGGTTCGAGGACGCCTTCCACGGCTACCTCGAGCAGGGCGGTCCCGCCTATGCCGAGCGGGAGAAAATGACCCCGGCGGAAGCGGTGCGTCTCATCATCGCCGCCGGCGGCCTGGCCGTGCTCGCCCATCCGGTCACCACCGGCGACCCCGAGGGCACCGTGCGAGCCCTCGCGCCGGCCGGCCTCGTGGGGCTGGAAGCCTACTACCACGAGAATACCCCGGAAGACACCGAAGCCATGCTCGCCCTGGCGGAACGCTACGGCCTTCTCGCCACCGGCGGCAGCGATTTCCATGGCGAAGACACCGCCGGGGGCGCCCTCGGCGGCACCGCCGTTCCCGTCACGGCCGCCGAACGTCTCATTGCCCTCCATGCAGCTACCAAGCGCTCACGACGTAGTGTATAATAAAAACGGAATATCGCGGCCCCGGGAGACATAATGACGACCACCTGGATACTTTTGCTGATAGGCGGTTACCTGCTGGGCTCCGTTCCCGCTTCCCTGCTCGTGGCCCGGGCCCGCGGTATCGACCTGCGCCGCCAGGGCACCTTCCAGGTCGGGGCCGGCAACGTCTGGCGCACCACCTCCCACAGCCTGGGGCTGACGGTCGGCATCTTCGATTTCTGCAAGGGCGCCGCCATGGTGCTCTTCGCCTTCTGGCTCGGTATGGACCCCACCCGTCAGCTCGCCGTCGGCCTGGCCGTCGTCGCCGGCCACAACTGGCCCGTCTTCCTCAGGTTCCACGGCGGGCGCGGCGTCGCCACGAGCGGCGGCATCATCCTCGTCATGCCCTTCGTCAATGACAGCGCTATCTGGGGCGTGCTCGCCTACCTCGTTATCCTCGTCGGGGCCATGGTCCTCTATCGCTCTTCACCGGTCGCCGTACTCATCGGTGTGGCCATCCAACCGGTCGTCACTACCTTCACGAATGGTGGTTTCTCGCTGACCATGGCCTACCTCGCTTTACTTGTCATCGTTATCATCAAACGATTGACCGCCCAGGAATCCCCGGAATCGCGCTCCATCGGTTTCTGGCAGCTCATGGTGAACCGGCTCGTCTGGGACCGGGACATCGCGGACCGCTCCGCCTGGGTTTCCCGCCAGCACGAGGTGAAAAAGGAGCCGGTCTGATGACCGGTGACGAGACCTTTCCCTGCGCGACCCACCCCAACGTACAGACGAGTCTGCGCTGCGGGAAGTGCGAGAAGCCCATCTGCCCCAAGTGCCTGGTGATGACCCCGGTGGGGGCGCGCTGCAAGGAGTGCGCCAATGTCCGCCGCCTGCCCACCTACCGCCTGTCCGGTACCGACTACCTGAAGGCCGCCGGTACCTCGCTCGGTATGGGGCTCGGCGTGGGGCTCGTCTGGGGGCTCATCGAGTGGCTTTTGCCCTCGTTCCTTTTCAGTATTCTGCTGGCCTTCGGGGCCGGCTGGCTCATCGCCGAGGTGGTGGGGCGTTCCGTCAACCGCAAGCGGGGCACCTGGCTCAGCATCCTCGCCGGGCTGTCGGTGCTGTTCGCCTACGCCATCGTCTTCTTCATCGAGTTCAACAACACCGGCTATCTCAACCTCGGCCTCTTTCGGTTCGGCTACTCGTTCCTCTCGGCCGGCGTCGGCGTGTTCGTCGCCGTCAACAAGCTGCGCTAGTCGTCGCCGCTCAGCCCCCACTGTTTGAAGAACACTTTATAGAGCTCCGGCTGCTCGAAATCGCCCTTCATGAACATCGGCGAGTGCCGGTAGCCGGAGTGCCGCTCCTCGAGCTGTTTCAAGCCGGTCACCGTGCCTTCCAGCTTGGCCGCCGGGAAGGAGACGATGATCTCGTCCTCGCCGGAGAGCGCCCGCATCACCTCGCCGGGGTCCGGCAGCGCCACCAGGTAATTGCCCGTCTCCATCACCGTCACGACGAGCTGCGCGCAGGACGGTGGGAAGAGGTTGCAGGTAACCTCGCCGCCGCGCCGCGCGAAGTGGAGCGGCTGGAGCAGGTTGCGGAGCTGGGCCGTGTTGGAGTAGACGATGACGACGTCCGGCTCGAAGCTGGTGTCCCGCAGCGGCGCCGACACGATGCCGCAGTACGTCCCCGTCTCGAACCGCGGGAACTCCGTGAAGAAGGCGTACTGCTCGTTGTCCGGCCGGTCCTCCAGCCCGTAGGCGATGACCGGCGCGAAGCACCAGTTGTCCTCCTCCAGCATGGCGACGGTCAGCTTCTCCCGCCGCGAGAGCGCGAACGCCTGGCACTGCGCCAGGTGCTCGCCGCGATCGCGGGAGGGGCGGACGGCCCCCTCCGGGATGTCCGCATCGCTGCGGAGCAGCTTCACCGCGATGGGCGAGGTGCGCAGCATGAGCATTTCCTCGAGGTCCCGGCCGGCCCGGCGGTACTCTTCTAATGTCGTCATCATAGCCTCCCTCGTACGCGAAATATTCCCCCCATTATGCCCCCGGGGGGCAGCCTTTGCAACCGTAAATTTAACAAAGCCCGACGGCTTTACGGTCTCCCACGCGACATTGACATCAGAAGAGACAGGAGTACACTATACCCTGAAGTGTACTTTTCCGGAACCGACCCGGGAGGGGCACGATGGAGAAAACGAAGCGGCGTAGAGCTTCCCAGCGGCATTCGAGGACCTTCGAGATCGGTAAGGCCGGCACCACGTATTATTGCGTGGAGTGCGGCGCTGAAGTCCAGGCCTTTCGATTCTGTCCCCACATTAACCCGGCTATCAACTGGGTGGAAGTCATCGGTCAATACCGCCCCTGCTGACGTGGACCGGCAGCGCCCCACCGCTGGACCGGCCGGTGTCGCTCTGATTGACACCGGTTAAGAAAAACCTGTACCCTGAATCGTAGAAGCACGACGTCCCTGGTGTCCCGAGCGGAAGCGGGGACGTATTTTTACGATTACCGGGGGAGGCTCGCATGAGAAAAGTCGCCGTGGTCGGCGTGGGCGAGACGAAGTTCAGCGGCCCGCAGGAAAAGACGGCCGTCGAGATGTTCGCCGATGCCGCCACCGAGGCCATCACCGCCTCGAACCTTGCCCCGAAGGATGTCCAGGCCCTCTTCATGGGCAACGCTTTGGGTGACTTCGCCGAGGGCCAGGGCATGATGCCGGCCTACGCCGCCGAGTACATCGGCTGCCGCGGCATCCCGGCCACCCGCTACGAGGGCGCCTGCGCCTCCGCCAGCGTGGCCGTGCGGGACGCCTGGCTGTGGGTGGCCTCCGGCATGTACGATATCGTCCTGGCGGGCGGCGTGGAGCGGGCGGCAACCATGGGCACCGGCCTCGCCACGCGGACCTTCGCCATGTTCTCGGACGCCCACTACGAGTACCCCGCCGGCGTCACTTTCCCGGCGGTATTCGCGATGCTGACCCACCTGTATAGCGACACCTACAAGGTGCCGCTCGACAAGCTCCGCGAGCAGATGGCGATGGTCTCCATCCAGTCCTACAAGCACGGCGCCGTCAACCCGCGGGCCCAGTTCTTCGGCAAGAACGCGAACATGACGGTGGAAAAGGTGCTCGGCAGCTTCGTGGTCAGCACCCCGCTGACCCTGCACGACTGCTGCCCGTTCTCGGACGGGGCCGCCGCCGTCATCATCGCCTCCGAGGAAGCGGCGAAAAAGCTGACCGACAAGCCGGTCTACGTCATCGGCGCCGGGCAGGCCTCCAACGGGCCGCTCGTCAACCAGCAGGACTACCTCCCCCGCATCCGCGCCCGGGAGCTCTCCGCCGGGCAGGCCTACAGGATGGCCGGCATCACCCCGGCGGACGTGGACCTCTGCGAGCTGCACGACTGCTTCTCGACCGCCTCGCTCATCGCCGCCGAGAGTCTCGGCTTCTTCGAGTACGGCACGGCCGGCGATGCCTGGGAGAAGGGCCTCGCCGATATCGGCGGGAAGGTGGCCATCAACCCGTCCGGCGGTCTCAAGGCCAAGGGCCACCCCATCGGCGCGACCGGGGCCGGCCAGGTCTTCGAGGTGGTCAACCAGCTCCGCGGCGAGGTCGAGCCGGGCCGCCAGGTGCCGGACGCCAGGATAGGCATGACGGACACGCTCGGCGGCGACGGCGGCACGCTCGTCAACATGCTGTTCGAGAAGGGCTGGTAAGGGGTCATGGAACACAAGCTGATCTACAGGGATTACAACGAAGCGCTGAAGGACAACCGCATACTGGGCATAAAGTGCGCTTCCTGCGGCACCGTGACGACCCCTCCGAAGATGGTCTGCCCGGAGTGCGCCGGTACCGACCTTGCCGTCCACGAGCTGAAAGCCGAGGGGACGATACGGACCTTCACGACGGTCTACGTGGCGGCAGAGGGCCGCGAGGACGAGGTGCCCTACGTCATCGTCATCGTGGAGCTGGCGGAGGGGCCGTGGATCATGGGCAACCTGGGCGAGATCGACCCGGCCGATGCCGGCATGGACCTCATCGGGCAGCCGGTGAAAATGATGGAGGTCCGCGTCTATCCCGGCGACCCCTACTCCGGCGAGGGCGCCCGCCCGGTCTTCTGCCTGAGCGCCTAGTTTTTTCCTGTATCCGGTCTGGAAAAGGGCGCACTGCGACACCGGCGCAGCAAACCTGAAAATCGCCGATTTTTACAAAACGTGTCCTTCTTCCAGCTACGGAGCGGGCAGGACTGCCCCGGTCACCATCCGGGCGGCCCGGTTACGAATGAAATTGCGAGTTTTTCAAGCGCACTGCACCCCCGTGCGGCAGCGTTTTTCACCGCACCCTGATTGTACAGTACATATGTTCTATTGTCAAGGGGATTTTGTCGTTTTTCCGGACAAACGGGGAAAAAGATCCGGCCTGCGGCGGAATGACCGTGGAAAGGGGAATACCCTCTCCTTCTCCCCTTCGGCAAGCTCAGGGGAGGCTCTTTACCAAAGGGAGACGATACTTCAACTACGGCGGCGGACGCCCACTCGGGGAGTACGGAGAGGAAACAAGATTCATCAATGCGCTCAGAATGACAATGTTCGATGGAGCGCGCGGACGGACTGCTTCGGTCGCTCCGCTCCTTCGCAATGACAAGGGGACGCACGGGCGGCGAAAACCGACGCGATCCGTTCCGGGCGGGTTTTGACCCCGTCCTCAAGCCCCGTGCTATACTTGTACCGTATGACAGACATCCTCGCCGATCTCAACCCCGCCCAAAAAGAAGCCGTGGAGGCCATCAGCGGCCCCGTCCTCATCCTCGCCGGACCGGGCTCCGGCAAGACCCGGGTCATCACCCACCGCATCGCCTACCTCATCCGCA
>CAZOMF010000123.1:0-7094 GCA_964580635.1 uncultured Dehalococcoidaceae bacterium | reverse complement strand
AGAGTTCCTGCCTTCCAAGCAGGCTGTCGCGGGTTCGAACCCCGTCTCCCGCTCCAGTTTCTTCCGTCAACTGTCCCGCGTCACCAGGGCTCTTCGCGCTCCTTGAGCGTGGTTATCAGGTCGTCGATGCTGATGGCCGCCAGCGTGAGGGTCTGGGTCGTCCCCTTGGCGCTAAGCCGGATGGCCAGCTTGGCCACCACCTCGTTGTTGGGTGCCTCGACGATGTTCACGAAATCGTATTGCCCCAGCAGCGCGTACTGGTCCAGGATCTTGACGCCCATGTACTCCGTTTCCTTGTTGAAGTCCTTGAGGATCTCCGGGTCTTCCTGCAGCGCTTTCCTGCCGGCATCGGTGAGGGTGGTCAGCAGCAGATACACAGACATGGTGCCCTCCTTTGGCGCGGTTCCTTCCGGCCTCTATTACAAGCTATGCGCCGCCCCTTTGTCAACCGGCCCGCGCCGCCCGGCGCGTGTGCTATAATGGTCACGATTGATTGAACCGGAGATGCCTATGCCGCCCGAACAGACCACCCCTGAGGAAATTATCGCCTCCCTGCGGGAGAAAGAGACCGCGGAACCCGTCGCCGGGTTCCTGGGGATGAAGCTGGAGGAATGCTCGCCCGGCTACGCCCGGGTGACCATGCCCATGCGCCCGGAGTACGTCAACTTCAACGGCATGGTCTTCGGCGGCATCGTCATGGCCATCGCGGACCAGGCCTTCGCCTACGGCACCAACTCGCTGCTCACGCCCAACCTGGCCGTCCAGTTCAATATCCACCTCATCGCCGCCGTGGACGCCTCGGACGTCCTCACCGCCGAGTGCCGGGTCGCCAAGAGCGGCAAGCGTATCAGCGTCTCCGAGATGACCGTCACCAACCAGGACGGACGGCTCGTGGCCAAGGCCACCGGGACCACTCTCTATACCGGCTCGCCGTCCTGAGCCTGCGCCAGCCTCGGTTCGCGTTGACAGGTTCGTCCGCCTTGTGGTAAGCTGTGGCGATTTCTTTTCCTCCCGGTTCGTGCGATGAAATTAGTGAACCATTGTCCGGAGCTACCGAAATTCATCTTTACCGGGCGCACGAGAGGTGCGCGCGGGGGGTATGATGGTTCACAACGCAGGTGCCGATAGCCGATAACCACGGGTACCGGTGACCCCGATTACCTCCCCGGAACGGGAGGTAATTCTTGTTTTTAGGGGGTGCCGGCGGGATAGATGGACAAGCGAGAGACCATACCGCAAATAATCGGCAGCAACCGCGCCAGGTGGCCGTCCCGGACCGCCATGTCCATGAAGAACTTCGGCATCTGGCAGCGCTATACCTGGGACAACTACTACCACCGGGTCAAGTATTTTTCGCTCGGGCTCATCAGCCTTGGCTTTCAGAGGGGCGACGTCGCCTGCATCATCGGCGATAACGAGCCGCCGTGGTTCTGGGGCGAGTTCGCCGCCCAGGCCGCCGGGGGCATCGCCACGGGCATCTACGTGGACTCCATCCCCTCCGAGGTCAAGTACGTCGCCGAGCACTCGGACGCGAAGTTCGCCATCGTCAACGACCAGGAGCAGACGGACAAGTTCCTCGAGATAAAGGATGAGCTCCCCCTCCTGAAAAAGGTCATCTACTGGGACCCCAAGGGCCTGCGGAACTACGACGATCCCATCCTCGCCTCCTTCGACGAGGTCGTCGGTCTCGGCAAGGCCTATGACAAGGAGCACCCCGGCCTCTTCGAGGAGAACGTGGCCGCCGGCAACGGGGATGACGTCGCCTGCATCTATTACACCTCCGGCACCACCGGCCTGCCCAAGGGCGCCATCCTGACGCACCGCGCCCTCATCACCACCGCGCAGGGCTTCGTGAGCCGCTATCCCATGGACGAAACGGACGACCTCATCTCCAACTTCCCGGCCGCCTGGGTGGGGGACAGCTTCTTTGCCACCATCCCGCATCTGCTCACCGGCGCCCGCCTCAACTTCCCGGAGGAGCCGGAGACCATCGCCGAGGACACTCGCGAGGTGGGACCGAACTTCGTCATCTACGGGCCGCGCCAGTGGGAGGGCCTCGTCAGCGAGATACAGGTCAAGATCGTGGACACGAGCCCCATTAAGCGGTTCTTCTACAACCTCTTCCTGCCGGTGGGACACAAGATTGCCGACCTCCAGTTCGAGGGTAAGGAGCCTAACCTGTTCTGGAAGTTCCTGCACCTGATCGCCTACTTCATGCTCTTCCGTCCGCTCAAGGACCGGCTCGGCCTGAGCAAGGTGCGCTTCGCCGTGACCGGCAGCTCGGTGCTCTCTCTGGATACCTTCCGGCTCATCCACGCTATCGGCGTCGAGCTGCGCCAGGTCTACGCCAGCACCGAGGCAGGCCTCATCTCGTCCCATAGCAAGGGTGAGATCAGGTTCGAGAGCCTCGGCCGCCCCGCCCTCGGCACCTCCCTCCGCATCACCGAGCAGGGCGAGCTCCTCGTCAGCAGCGACTGCATGTTCACCGGCTACCACAAGGACCCGGACAAGACCGCCGTGACGCTCATCGACGGCTGGTGCCACACCGGCGACGCCGTCAACATCAACGAGCAGGGCCACGTCATCTTCATGGACCGCCTCGAGCATATGGGCGAGCTCCGGACCGGCGCCCGCTACGCCCCGCAGTACGTGGAGGGCCGGCTTCGCTTCAGTCCCTACATCAAGGACGCCATGGTCATCGGCGGCAGGGACAAGGACTACGTTTCCGCCATCCTCAACATCGATTTCAGCATGGTCGGCAAGTGGGCGGAGCGCAACCACATCCCGTATACCACCTTCGTGGACCTTTCCCAGAAGAAGGAGGTTGCCGACCTCGTTCGCCTGGACCTGGAGCGCGTCAACGGCTACCTGCCGGAGAACGCCCGCGTCCACAAGTTCGTGCTGCTGCACAAGGAGTTCGATCCTGACGAGGCCGAGCTTACCCGGACCCGCAAGCTCCGCCGCGAGTTCATGGAGCAGCGCTACAAGGATATGATCGAGGCCATGTACGGCGACCGGGACTCCGTCGATGTCCAGGCCCCGGTGACCTACCGGGACGGGCGCAAGGGCGTCGTCTCCACCAGCATCAAGGTAAGGAGCCTGTAGGGGAGAGAATGCTGAAGCGAGTTAACAAGCCTACCCTCTGGGTCGCCGGCGTGCTGGTCCTGCTGGCCGTGCTGTACGGTGTCATCCATCTGGCGTTCGGCGCCACCAAGGCGGATACGTACCTCCAGTTCACCATCACCGGCCTCTCAGTGGGGTTCGTCTACGCGCTTATCGCGCTCGGCTTCGCCCTCGTCTGGAAGGCGAGCAGCGTCGCCAACCTGGCCCTCGGGCAGATCGTCCTTATTTCCTCCTGGTTCGCCTATGCCATGCTGAGCCAGGCCGGTTTACCGTTCTACATCGGCCTGCCGCTCGTGCTCGTTTTTGCGCTGTTCCTTGGCTGGACCATCGAGCGCGTCGCTTTGCGGCCCCTCATCGCCCAGCCCATCCTCTCACTCATCACGGTGACGCTCGGCATCGCCTATTTTCTTCAGGGGCTCGTCACCTTTATCTGGCCGTTGAGCATCGCCAAACTGCCGGACATCTTCCCGAAGACGCCGCGGCATATCGGCTCGGCCGTCGTTTCCGAGCAGTACCTGTGGGCCGTCGGGATATGCCTGGTTATCTTTCTCGGTCTGGTCGCGTTCTTTCGCTACCATCGCATGGGCATTGCCATGCGGGCCACCGCGGATGACCAGATGGCCGTGCAGGCCTGCGGCATCCCGGTGACCCGGGTCTTTTCCACCTCGTGGATGTTCGCCTGCGTGGTGGCCGCCGTCGGCGGCGTGCTCATTTCCAGCATCGGGAGCATTTCCCAGGGTTTGGTGGAAACGGGCCTCAAGTCTTTCTCCGTCGTCATTCTCGGCGGGCTGGACTCGTTCCTCGGCGCCGTCGTGGCCGGACCGGTCATCGGCCTCGCCGAGACCTACAGCGGCGGCTACCTGACGAGGTTCCTCTGGCCGGGCGTCCGGGACATCGTCCCGTTCGTTATCATCATCATCGTCATGGTCATCAAACCGTACGGGCTCTTCGGCGAAGAGCGGATCGAGAGGATTTAGCCGATGAGCCTGCCGTGCGGCACGCGCAACCATACCTACGCCGAGGACATGGCCATTGTCCGCACCAAGACCCAGTGGGTCTTCATGATCGGTTTCCTCCTCTTCCTGTTCACGCTACCGGGGTATCTCGGCAACTACTGGCTCAGCGTGATCAACCTCATCGGCATCTGGATCATCGCCGCCACCGGACTCAACATCCTCACCGGTTACTGCGGCCAGCTTTCCATCGGCCATGCCGGGTTCGTGGCGGTGGGGGCCTACGCCTCCGCCATCCTTACAACCCGCTTCGATATGCCTTTCCTCGTCGGGCTGGTGGGGGCCGGCCTGATCGCCGGCCTGGTCGGTATCGTTTTCGGCCTGCCGTCCATCCGGGTCAAGGGGTTCTACCTGGCCATCACCACCATCGCCGCGCAGTTCATTATCATCTGGGTCATCCAGGAGTGGCGCTGGACGGGCGGCCACCTCGGCATGACGGTGCCGCTGGCTTCCATCGGCGGGTTCGTTTTCCGCAGCGTCCAGAGCCAGTTCTTCCTCATCATCGGGATCGCCGTGGCCGCCGTGTTCTTCGCCAAGAACCTGGCCCGGACGAGGGTAGGGCGGGCCTTCATCGCCGTCCGTGATAACGACCTCGCCGCCGAGGTCATGGGCGTCAATCTCACCTACTACAAGCTGCTGGCCTTCTTCATCGGCTGCTTCTACGCGGGCATCGCCGGCAGCCTGTTCGCCCACTCCGTGTATACGCTGACGCCGGAGGCGTTCAGCTTCACCGATTCCATCCTCTATGTCGGCATCATCATCATCGGGGGACTGGGCACCGGGGTCGGGCCGGTCTTCGGCGTCGTCTTTATCCGCCTGCTGAAAGAGTTCCTCACCACCAATGTGACGCCCTGGCTGGAGCGGACCGTGACCGCGCTGCCGTCCGGGTTCGCCAGCGGCCTTACCCCGATGCTCTTCGGCCTCGTTATCGTACTCTTCCTGATACTGGAGCCGCGCGGCCTGGCCCACCGCTGGTCGATTTTCAAGGCCTCGTACCGGCTTTGGCCGTTTTCATATTGAACGAAAAGGCGGACGGCGGTGATGTAGGTCGGCATCGCCGCCAAAAGGAACCGCAAACCAAAGGAGGGAAAATGCAGAAGCGTAAATTAATCGTCAGCTTCATTCTTACTCTGGCGCTCGTCGTCACGGTGCTGCCGTTGCTGACCGCCTGCGGCGGTACGACGACGACGACACCATCGTCTTCACCCAGCACCACCGCGTCTTCCACGCCGACCAGCAAGGAAGGCCAGACCATCAAGATCGGCATCTCCACGCCTTCGACCGGCGTCGCCGCCGAGAAGGGCCGCCCGATGGAGGACGGCCAGAAAGACGCCATCGAGTACATCAACAACGAGCTCGGCGGCGTGGACGGCTACAAGCTCGATATCGTCTGGCGGGACAACGGCTATGACGCCTCGCAGATGTCCACCATCGTCCGCAACTTCATGGACTCCGGCTGCGTGATGTTCTCCACGTCTTCGTCCGCCATGATGACCGCCGCCATGGGCATCGCCAACGAGAACGGCTTCCCCGGCCTGGCCGCCTTCTCCTCGCCGAACCTCTACCGGCCGCCCAAGCACATCTACGGTCAGCTGCCGGACTACGGCGATGACTTCGTGGCCTTCATGAAGTACTACATGGACAACATCTGGACCGGCACCGGCAAGCCCAAGGTCGCCATCGAGGCGCTCGCCAACTCGACCGGCCAGGGCGCCGTCGATGCCGCCCGCGCCTTCGCCGATCAGCTCGGCATCCAGATCCTTTGGGACGGCGCTGAAGGCCAGGCCTTCCAGCACAAGGCCGATACCATCTCCGAGACCGAAGCCCTCACCCGCATCAAGGCCATGAACCCGGACGTCCTGTTCATCGCCAGCACGCCTGCGCCCGCCTCCCTCATCATCAAGAACGCCCGCGAGCTCGGCATGGACAACGTCACCATCGCCTGCGGCCACGCCGCCTTCACCTCCTCGCTCCTTGATCTGGCCGGCACGGATGCCAACAACGTATACGGCGTCTACCCGACCGTCAACTGGGGCGATGACGTCCCCGGTATGGCCAAGGTCATGGAATATGCCCAGAAGAACCACCCCCAGGACGTCGGCAACGGCGACTACATCACCGCCTGGGCGCAGAGCATGATCATGGCCAAGATCATCGAGACCGCCCTCAACAACGGGGTCAGCTACGACACGCTCGCCAAGGGTGGCCCGGATGCCTGGCAAGCCATCGAGGACCAGGGCATCCACAAGCTCAGCAACTACGACGTCGGCGGACTGCACGGTCCGGTCAGCTACGCACCGGGTGATAACCGCCTGGCCAAGTCCGTCCGGGTCTTCCAGGTCCAGAACGGCGCCATCACTACCCTGACGGACTGGATCGAGGCCCCCGTGGTAAAATACGAAGACTTCTCCTGGTTCGGTCAATAGCAGACCGTGAGCAACGTGCGGGGCCCCGCGGCCGCGGGGCCCCGTCATCACCATGACAGGGGAGGAGCGATGCTCAATCTGAACAACATTGAGGTCACCTACCTCAATGTGATCCGCGTGCTGCACGGCGTTTCCATGAACGTCGAGGAAGGCCGTATCGTCGCGCTGCTCGGCGCCAACGGCGCCGGGAAGAGCACCACCCTCAAGGCCATCTCCGGCCTGCTGCATGCCGAAGAGGGCGAGGTCACCGACGGCTCCATCATCTGGGACGAGCGTCGCATCGACCGCTACAACGCGGAGCAGATCGGCAAGCTCGGCATCATCCAGGCGCTCGAGGGACGCCACGTCTTCGAGCACCTCACTACCGAGGAGAACCTCATCGTCGGCGGCCATAACCGCAAGGACCGCGCCGCCATGAAGGACGACCTCGTCATGGTGTACGATTACTTCCCTCGCCTCAAGGACCTGCGCAAGAATACCGCCGGCTACCTCTCCGGCGGCGAGCAGCAGATGCTCGTCATCGGCCGCGCCA
>CAZOMF010000122.1:0-7131 GCA_964580635.1 uncultured Dehalococcoidaceae bacterium | reverse complement strand
AGGTCGAGCAGGTAGGCGCGGGCGCTCTCCGGGACGTTCCAGACGGCGCCCGGCTTGACGGCGATGTCTTCCGATTCCTCGACGTTCTCCAGCACGGCGATGGGATTGCCGGACAGCTCCAGGATGCGGGAAAGCTGGCTCATGGCGCGGTTGAGCTCCCGCTGCGATTCTATGATCGGCAACAGGTCCGAAACGCCCCAGAACGTCTTGGGCTCCCGCAGGTTGGGGAAGACGACGAAAGGAATGAAGCCGTAGGGATTGGAGCGGCGGTCCGCCGGGAGGCCGTCCAGGTAGAGGCGGAACTCATCGGCGGTCCAGACCTCGACGATGTCCGCTCGGGAGCCCTTCGGCTTGAGGCCGTGGAGCACCTCGGCTTCCTCGGCGTCGAGCCGGTAGCGGGAGGCGACGCGCCAGACGCGGGAAGGATCGTCGCCGGCCCACCACGCGTAGAGGCCCTGGACGTCCGGCGAGGTGACGCGGACACGGGCGGCGTCCGGGTCCCAGGTGACCTTGTAGCAGGCATCGCCGAGGACGGCGCAATCGAGCTCCGTCTCCAGGTCGAGCTGCTCCAGGCGGTTGTCGGCGGCTATCCGGGCGAGGGCGGCTTCGGCGCCGCGGGCGCGCTCGCGGGCGTCGGGCGTGTCCTCCACCGGATCGGCGGTGAAGCTCATGCCGCCCATGAGGTAGGAGGTCACCTTTTCCACGAAGACCCGGGCGTAGTTGAAGATCAGCCGCCGTTCCTGGCGGCGCTCCCGGCCGGACCACTGGCGGCCGGCGTAGAAGTCCAGCAGCTCACGGTAATTCCGGAACCGGGCGGCGTCCCTGTCCGCCAATTGTCCGGGATTGAAATCACTCTGTGTCATCACGGTCCTCCTTTCCCGCGGGAACGTTGAGGGCACGCTGGACGGTGCGATTGCTGACGCCGTAGAGCACGGCCAGCTCCCTCACCTTCCAGCCTTCTTTGCGGAGGCGGGCCATGCCGCCGTTGCGGCTGCGGGTGTGCCAGTGCTGGGTGCCGTGGGGCACGTCATAGAGGCAGCAGGGGAAAGGGCATTCCAGGCAGGCGGCGGCGTGGTCGCAGCCCTCGTCACGGTAGGTGCAGAACTCCGGGGGCAGATCGGGGTCGTACCGTTGTGCGTCTTCGTCGTGTTCCTCCTGTCGTTCTCTCGTCCGGCCAGTCGTGCGCGTCGTTAAAACCATTCTTCACCTCTCAAAGCATCGCATCATTAAAATAGTACATATGTTCTACATTTGTCAATGGAATTTTGTCGCATTTTCGGGGGACCGAGGAAAATAATTTTTAAAGGACGAGATTCTCCGGTCGCTCCGCTGCCTCAGGATGACGATGACAGCAAATCCTTCTCTATCTCCCTTTACAAAAGGGAGACGATACATCATGCCTGGCATCACTCATCCTGCCAGGGAGTCCCAAAGAGAGAGCGATTACTTTGCTCCGCTCGCAATGACAGGCCGCACCATAGATTTTTAGCACTTTTGTACCAACTACCTTGACAAACGGCGGGTGCGTTGCTAATATTGCTTTAACACAACAATATTTCGGGTACGCGGAGCAGGACATGCCGGTCTGGGACAACTACCTCACCGCCATCGAGGCCAGCCGCCGCCTCAAGATCCACCCGGAGACGGTGAAGCGGCTCTGCCGCCAGGGCGACCTCCCGGCGCACAAGATCCATAACACGTGGCTTATCGACAAAGACACGCTCGATAACTTCGCCGGCACCTACAATCCATCCCGCGGCGCCCGAAAACGACTGGTGCCATAAATAGGGTGAGGGGCCCGCACAGCGGCCGGGACGGCCGGCGGCGGGCCGTACCAAGGAGGACAGAGTGAAGGCGACAGGCGCTCTTTCCCGGGGGATGGCACGACTGGTGCCCGTGGGACTGCTGCTGGCCCTGGCGGGCCTCTTCGCACTACCGGCGCCGCCGGTGCTGGCGGCCCCGGTCTTCAGCGTTTCACCGGCTTCCGGGGCGGTGGGCACGGAAGTCACCATCCTGGGCACGGTGTTCGATTCCTACAAGGGAGACATCGTCGTCATCACGTTCAACGGCGCCCAGATACCGGAGTACAGCCCCTTCCAGATACCGGACTCCGGCTCGTTCGAGATACCGTTCACCATCCCGGCGGGGACGGCGCCGGGGAGCTATATCATCCGCGTCGATACCGCCGTGGGCGCCTCGCAGTTCTCCTCCTCGACGGTCTTCCGGGTGGAGGCCCCCGCCCTGTCGCTCGACATTACCGAGGGCCAGGTGGGGACGTCCGTCACGGCCTCCGGGCGCGGCTTCTACGCCGGCAGCACGGTGACGGTCTACTTCCTCAATCCGGGCCAGGAGTCCGCGGGCACGGAGAAGGCAGACGAGGTGGGGCGGTTCCAGCATACGTTCTTCGTGCCGGCGGGCATCGCGGGGGACCACAGCGTCTCGGCGGGCAACAGCGAGGGCAACACCGCCGCGACGACCTTTACCATCATTCCGGGGTTGTCCGTCAACGTGGAGTCCGGCGGTCCGGGCGACCTCGTCCACGTCACGGGCACCGGCTTCGGGTTCCGCAGCAATGTCAGGATCAGCATGAGCGCGAACCCGGTGGCGACGGTACGCTCCGACGACCATGGGGGGTTCGCCCTGGATTTCAATATCCCCGAGCTGGTATCCGGGCCGTACGACATCAAAGCCGAGGACGCGATCGGCAACGTGAACCTGGCGCACTTCACGGTCACCGCCGGCGCCAGCCTGAGCGTCTTGTCCGGCGCGGTGGGCAGCGACCTGACGGCGCGGGGCAGCGGCTTCGTGGCGAAGGGCACCGTGACGGTCGATTTCGGGCCGCTGCGGGTGGCCACGGTAACGGCGGACGCCAACGGGGCCTTCACGACGACGTTCGGCGTGCCGGCGCTCAAGGCCGGACAGTACACGGTGAACATCAGCGACGGGACGATGACGCGGCAGATCGTCTACACGATCGAGTCCACACCGCCGCCGGTACCGGCGCCGGTGCTGCCGCTCGACGGGGCAACGGCGCGGACCAGCCCCTACCTGGACTGGGAGACCGTGACCGACCCCTCGATGCCGGTCACGTACCAGCTCCAGGTCAGCGAGGACAGCGGCTTCGCGGCGCTCATCGTGGACGAGACGAAGCTGACCGATTCACAGTACTCCTTCGGGGCGGCGGCGAACCTGACGGTGGGGGACCAGCCGGTCACCTACTACTGGCGGATACGGGCAGAGGACGCAGCCGGCAACCTGAGCGAGTGGTCGACGGCGCGTTCCTTCGTGGTCAGCCCGCCGGCCGCGCCGACCATCGTCCCGACGGCATCGGAAACGGCGACCACCGCAGCGGGCGATAACGGCAGCGTCGCCACACCGGTAACGACGGCGACCGGGACGGTATCGCTCGACTGGGACCCGGTGACGAGCACGACGGGGCCGGTCACCTATACGCTCCAAGTCGCCGACAACTTTGATTTCAGCGACCCGGTACTGGAGAAAACGGGCTTGACGAGCAGCAGCTACCTGCTGAACCGCAACGACCTGCCGGGACTGAAGGACGGCATACCATATTACTGGCGGGTGAGAGCCGTGGATGCCGACGGCGTCTCCGGTGACTGGTCCGAGCCGGGGACGTTCCAGCTCAGCACGCCGTTCCGATTCCCGGCCTGGGGCATCTGGGCCATCGCCGGCGTGGGGATAGCGGTGATTGCGTTCCTGGCCTTCCGGTTCGGGCGCAAGACGGCCTACGGCCCGCCCGACTAACTTTACGGAGCGAAAAACGTTATAATGGGAGGACGGATATGCCGGACGCCGCCGACTGAACGACGGAACTCCGCCCGCGTGGATATACCCCGAGCGAACACTACCACTACCAGGAGGCACCAATGAAACTGAAAAAACCACTCTCATGGCTGGGACTGGCACTCGTCCTCACCATGCTGCTGCTCGCCATACCCACGGCGTCAGCCTTCGCGGCGACACTGGTCTTTACCCCAACGGTCGCGGCCGTCGGTCAGCAGGTAACGCTTACCGGGTCCGGTTACGGGGCGAATTCTCAAATCGGCGTCTATTTTTCCAACCAGAATGTCGTCCAGTTCAAGGTCATCGGTACGGACGTCACTATTTACAGCTACGTAGGTCAGTTTGCCGCGGATGCAAACGGCAACATTTCAGGCACCTACACGATCCCGGCAACCTTTTCACAAGGCGGCGCCGCGGTAACCAGCGGCACGTACTACCTGTACGCGGTCCAGCTCGATTCCGCTAACCCGAACACCATCTTGACGAAGGGCACCCTGACGGTACAACCCAACGCCTCGCTCAATGCGCCGAGCCCGGCGACGGGCGCTCCCGGTACCACCATTACCCTCACCGGCACGAACTTCCTCCCGAGCCACGCCCTGACGTTCACGTTCGAGGGGGCCGCGGTAACCCCGCTCACCGGCGGGACGAGCGACACCAACGGTGCCGTGTCCGCCACCATCAGCGTGCCTTATCTCTCGGCCGGCGCGCACAGCATCACCGTTTCCGACGGAACCGCCCCCCAGTCCACGACCTTCACCATAACTCCCTACATCGCGGCGGCCCCGCAGTCCGGTCCGGTCGGGACCGAGGTGACCATCGCCGGGAACGGTTTCGGCGCGGTGAAATCCGTTACCATCTACTTCAACAACCAGCAGGTAACGACGACACTGACGTCTTCCACCGGGACCATCGACAACACGAAGTTCACCATACCGGACCTGAACCTGCCGGCCGGGACGTACGACATCAAGGTGGCGGACTCGTCGAGCAACCTGGGTACGGCGCCGTTCCAGCTGACGGTACCGACCCAGCCGCCGCCAACAACGACGCCCACGCCGACCGCCGACATACAGGTGACCGTGAGCGGTACGACCGTGAACATCAACGGCACCGGCTTCAAGGCCAGCAGCCAGATAACCGTTTCCATTGAAGGCAGCGTGGTCAGCACGGCGACGTCCGATGCCAACGGCGCCTTCGCAACGCAGTTCGAGGTGCCCGCCAGCGTCACCCCCGGAGACCACGTTATCTCGGTAACGGACGGCACCAGCACCAAGCAGTATACCTTCACCAAGGCCCCGCCGGCAGCCGCGCCCGATATCCAGGTGCTGGCGGCCGGTACGAGCGTCGTCATATCCGGCACGGACTTTGCGCCGAACAGCACCATCACCATCTCGGTCGATGGCGAGACGCTCGGCACCCTGACGGCCAATGCGGCGGGCGCGTTCGTCTCACAGCTCCAGATGCCCGGCGACCTCAAGCACGGCGACCATACCATCGCGGTGACGGACGGCACGAACACCAAGGACTACACCTACACCGTGGAATCCACGCCGCCGGACATCCCGACCGCCGTCTCGCCGGCGCAGAACGCCACGCCGAAGAAACCCATCGTCTTCGAGTGGACACCCGTCAGCGACCCGAGCGCACCGGTCACGTACAACCTCCAGGTAGCGACCGACGCCAACTTCTCCGCCGGCTCGGTCGTCATCAATAAAACGGGACTGAGCTCACCGTCATACACACTGACGACCGACGAGCAGGACCTGCTCACCGGGAAGAGCACGCCGTACTACTGGCACGTCTCGGCGGAAGACGCCGCCTCCAACCAGAGCCCATGGACAGGCGCGCTGCCGTTCAACGTCTCGGCGCCGTTCAGCTTCCCCACCTGGCTCATCGTCACGGTAGCCATCGTCGGGGCGATCGTCCTCTTCGGCATCGGTTACCTCGTCGGGCGGCGGACCGCCTTCTACTACTAGCCAATCGACACTATACCGCACGAGCCCCCTCTCTTCCGGTTCCCTTAGCGGAGGAGAGGGGGCTACATAATTCAAAGGTTAAAGAGCAAATGTCAAAGGAGCCCTACCTCTCCACCCATGGGGGGTGGGGCACTTTGATTTGACAAAGCCGCCGGTACTTCCTAGAGTAGGCGTGTCCAAAGGTACCCGCAAGGAGGAGCGCCGTGGCGACATCACACGAGGTCTACCGCCGTCTGCAGCAGCACATGGACGAAGGCCCGGAAGGGTTCCCGGCCACGGCTTCCGGCCTCGACCTGCGGCTGCTGGAGCTGCTGTTCACGCCCGAGGAAGCCCGCATCGCCGTACTGCTCTCCACCGTGAAGCTGGAAACGGCCGGCACGCTCTACCAGCGCGCCCGGAAAGAGCGGCTTGACCTGACCCCCGATGCGTTCCAGGAACGCCTGGACCGGATGTTCCACAAGGGCATCCTGCTGGTGTACCGGGAAGGGTTCACGGAGCCGCGCTACAAGAACGCCGGCGTGGGCGCCGGAGGCATCATCGATTTCCAGGTGGACCGTCTGACGCCCGAGCTGCTGGATACCTACCACCGCTACCAGGCGGAACGCGCCGCGGAAACACGGCCGAGCGGCCGGCCCGGGACCCTGCCCCTCCGCACCGTGCCGGTGGCCGAGAGTCTGCCGGTGCCGGAGAAATACAGGGTAGCAACCTACGACGATATCCGCCGTCTCGTGGCGGAAACCCCTGGCCCACTGGCGGTGGCCAACTGCATCTGCCGACAGATGAAAGACCTCGCGGGGACGCCGTGCACCCACACCGATCTCCGGGAGACGTGCCTCCAGCTGGGGCCGGACCACGCCCGACAGTACGTGGAGATGGGCATCGCGCGGTACATCGACCGCGAGGAAGCCAACGCCATCCTCGACCGGGCCCGGGAAGCCGGGCTCATCCTCCAGCCAGAGAACAGCCTCAGGCCGGAAGCCATCTGCTGTTGCTGTGCTGATTGCTGCCTGCTCCTTTCCAAGATCATCAACCTGCCCCGGCCGGCGGACCTCTACGCCAGCAACTACTACGCGGTAGTGGACGCGGCGCTCTGCAACGGCTGCGGCGTCTGCGTGGCACGCTGCCAGCTCAAGGCGCGGGCGGTGGCCGGCGGCGTGGCGACGACGGACCTGGACCGGTGCATCGGCTGCGGCAACTGTGTGGTGACCTGCCCGACCGGGGCCGTCACGCTCCTGCGCAAACCGGAGCTCCGCGTACCGCCGAAGGACAAGGACGCCACCAACCTGGCCATGCTCAGGCGTCAGCGGGGGGAACTGGCGAACGTTGCTGCTGAGGGCGAAGATGGCGC
>CAZOMF010000121.1:0-7178 GCA_964580635.1 uncultured Dehalococcoidaceae bacterium | reverse complement strand
GAATGCGAAGAAGTCCGTCCTCGTGGTGGATGACGAACCCGGGATCTGCGAGGTACTCGAGCTGCGGCTCAAACTGGTCGGGCTGGACGTCACGACGACGCAGAGCGGTCAAGAGGCGGTCGGCCTCGTCGAAGAGACGGCGCCGGACCTCGTGCTGCTCGACCTGCTGATGCCCGGCATGGATGGCTACGAGGTGCTGAAAAAGATACGCGCGTTCTCATCGGTGCCGGTCATTATCTTCACCGCCCGGCCGGATATAGAAGACGTCATCGATGAGATCGGCGCCACGGACTTCATCGCCAAGCCGTTCAGCCCGGACGCGCTTATCGGGAAAATACGGCTCCTGCTGAACGGCGCGCCGTAGCCGGCCCCGGCCCGCAGGCGCCCCTACACGGGCAGCGTGAACCAGAACGTCGAACCCCTGCCCGCCTCCGATTCCACCCAGACCTCCCCGTTATGGGCCTCGACCAGCCCCTTGCAGAGTATCAGCCCCTGTCCCGGGCTTTGTTCACCTTTGGCAGCCGCCCGCAGCTGGTCGAATGGCTCGAACAGCCGTTCCTTCTCCTCCGGCGACAGCTCCAGGCCCGGGGCGGTCACCCCGATGAAGGCGGTACCGGCGTTTATCCTGACCGTGACCCGTATGCCGGCGGTATCCTGAGTGTACCCGGCGGCGGCGTCGATGAGCGCCTTGACTATCTCATACAGCTTCAGGGGGTCCACGTCCGCCACCACCTGCGATTGTCCGGCCGTGAGTGCGACGGAGCGGGGGGCGTAGCGGTGTCCGGCTTCCTCTACGGTATCCCGGACGATCCGGACGATATCGGTCCTGGTCAAGGAAAGTACCGGCTTCCGGGTCTGTGACCGGGCGATCTCGAGGAGCTTGTCCAGCAGGTCCGACATCGCCGCCGTATTGCGGGAAGCGGTGGACAACGCCGTTTTCACGTCCTCCGGGGATACGCCGTCCATCATCGCCAGGTCCAGCGCCGCCATGAGCACGGTGATGGGATTGCGAAGCTCGTGGGCCACCAGGTTGATGAACTCATCCTTGAGCCGGTCCGCCTTGACGCGGCGGGTAACATCGAAAATCACGCAGGCGACCCGGTCGTCCTGCCGCCGGCTCTCGAACTCGGCGTGGAGCGTCGCGCCGTCACGGCCCGCCAGCGTCAGTTCGCAAATCCGAATGCCCGGGGACGCCAGGACCTGTTCCAGGTGGCGATGCAGTCCGTTCCGGCTCTCGGGGGCGAGCCAGGCCTCGAACTTGCGCCCGACCAGACGCTCTCTCGGGTACCCCAGCATCTCGCCGAGGGTGCCGTTCGCTTCGACGACCGCGGAGTCCCGTTCGAGGAGCGCGAACCCCGCCGGCAAGCCTTCGTATCTATCGACATTCTGGTTCATATGGTCAGCATCCGAACCGCCCGGGCCGCCCCCGGCGCGTTGCCATATTATAACCCTGCGAGCGCTTCGTCCACAACGACCGGAAAGGGCTTCTCTCACGTGGTATAATACGGTGACCATGAACGACAACGCCGCCGACCGTGAACTCCAACGCGCCCGCGAGCTGCTCGGGCAGCGGAAATATCAACAGGCCCGCGACGCGGCCCAAAAGGTACTCGACCGGGACGCAGCGAACATCGAGGCGTGGCTCGTCATGGGCACCATCCAGGGCATTCTCAAGGATTATGACAAGGCACTGAAAGCGGCGGACCGCGTGCTGGAAATCAAATCCGGAGAAAGCGCCGCCTGGATACTGAAGGCCCGGGCCCTCCGTTCCCTGAACCGGAGGTCGGAGTGGCTCGACGCCGCCACGCAGGGAGTCGAGGCCGACCCCGGCAACGTCACGCTCATCGCGCTGCGGGGTACCGCCTTCATCAGCCTGGGAAAACAGGAGGAAGCGCTGGAACTGGCCGACCGGGCGATCGAGATAGCCCCGGACAGCCACGAAGGCTGGCTGCTGAAAGCCCACGCGCTGAGGAACCTGGGACGGCACGCCGAAGCCCTTACGGCATCCAATACCGCCTGGAAGCTGCGGCCTCAGAGCACTGTCAGCGGCTGGCGCAGGTTTTTACGAAGAGTACGCCGGCTCATTTACCGCCGGGCTTCCCAAGACACCGCCTGAGACAGACCGGGTGCCGACGGTTCCGACCGCTTACCTCGATAACCGGCCGTGCAGCGCTTTTTCCCTACCAAACTTCACGCCGGTCGGTCCCTCCGCGCCGGGGGCCGGTTCCTCCCGCATCAAGGCGGCGCAGGCCAGATAGACCATCGCCACGAGCTGGGTCAGCCGTCCCATCCAGGCGTCCAGACCGTTCACCGTCCCCTGGATTATAAAAAACTCGCCGGACGCGAAGAGCACCAGCCCCAGTGAGAGTATATAGTTCACGGTACACCGGCGACGGGCGTAGCGCCGCACCATCATGAAGGCTGCCGCGGCATCGAAAATGACGGCAAGCCACTCCACGACGCTCCTCACGTCGTGCGTTCCTTTCCCGAAGAACCCCCGCGAGACAACGACCCAGAGCACCAGCAGAGCGAGCGAGCCGACCACGACGAGCAGACCGCCGTAGTGATACAGTCCGACACGCCGGCCGCTCCCGCCCGCCGTCAGTCGCCACGCGGGGCGGTAAAGGGCTATCGCGGCGGCGGCCGCGAACAGGACCGAGGCGAGCAGGACGAAGCAGTCTTTCACTTTCACCGACGACGCCGTTTGGCCGTTGAACACGTGACCGAGCACAATACTGAGAACGAACAACATCACCGAGGCGCTCAGTACAAAATAAAAGACAGAGCCACGGAGGAAAAAGGCCCGCCCGATGATGACCACCGCGGCGAATGCGAACAGCCCCAGCACCACGGTTTCCGTCAGGGTCGAACCGATAACGGTTGCATCGGTCCTGACATCAATCACGTCGAGGAAAATCAGCAGCAGTCCCGCCGCGATGAGCCCGCCGGCTACCACGCCAGTCAAGCGTTTCATCCTAATTATCCATAGCTTTCATAACTTAATCAGCCCGGCGCGGGAAACCGGGCGTCAATATCCAGGAACCTTTTGAGCCGGGCGATAGCTATCGCATCACCGTCTTCGCGGGGACGCATACCACCCGGCTATGCCGGCAATGACGGGACACGCAGTTCCTGCCGCAAATGCCGGACGGTCTCTTTGATGCCCTGCCCGAAGGTAAAGCCCGGCTTGAATCCCAGGCCATTCAGACGGGTAACATCGGCGCGGCTGTGTTTGATATCTCCGGGCCGTTCTTCCCGGTAGGTCGGCTGAAGCGGGGACCCGATGACGGACAGTACCATCTCCGCCAGTTGCGTCACCGTCACCGCCTGTCCCGTCCCCACGTTGTAAACACCCGGAGCGCCCCGTTCCGCGGCCAGAACCGCGGCGGCGACAACGTCTTTTACATAGATAAAGTCACGGGTCTGGAGCCCATCGCCGAAGATAACGGGGCTCTTTCCCTGCAATACGTTGCTGATGAACAGAGGGATCACCGAGGCGTACGGTGAGTCCGGGGGCTGTCCGGGACCGAATACATTGAACGGTCTGATACAAACGACCGGCAGCTGATGCACGCTGGTGAATACGCTGCCATAGTATTCTCCGGCCAGCTTGGTCACCGCGTAGGGCGAGAGGGGATGGGTGGCCAGGTCCTCCCGCTGGGGATTGATTTCTGTGTCTCCGTACACCGCGGCGGACGAAAAGAAGACCACTTTGCCCGCCCCTCCCTCGGCGGCGGCCTGCAGGACGTTCAGCGTCCCGGTCAGGTTGACCGAGTGGGTGGCAAGGGGGTCTTTGATGCTGCCGGGAACGCTGACGAGCGCCGCCAGATGGAACACGAGGTCAACCCCGGCCAGGCAGGCATTCAATAACCCTGGGTCAAGGACGGTCCCCTCGACGAGGGTAACCTTACCGGCCCCGGCGACGCCTTCCGGCATACCTTCCAGGTTGGACCTTTTCCCGCTGGAAAGGTCATCGATGACCGTGACCTGCCAGCCGGCCCGGTACAGATTACGGACCAGGTGCGAGCCGATGAAGCCCGCCCCGCCCGTTACGACGGCGTGCTTCATTTGACCGTCACCGACTTGGCGAGATTGCGGGGCTTGTCCGGGTCCTCGCTACGCTTGAGGGCCATGAGATAGGCAAGAAGGTGCAGCGGCGCGATGGAGACGAGCGGGTAGAATATCTTGTCGACGCCGGGCACCTCGATCCAGCAATCGTACAGCTCGTCATCGACATCGGACACACCGATGACGTAGGCGCCCCGCGACTTGGCCTCGATCCCGTTGCCGATGGTCTCGAAGAACGTCCCGTCCCTGGGACAGATGGCAACGACCGGCGTCATGGGCTCGATCAGGGCCAAAGTCCCGTGTTTCAGCTCGCCCGCCGGCAGACCCTCCGCGTGGATATAGGATATCTCTTTCAGCTTCAGGGCCGCTTCCGAGGCGATTGGGAAATTAATGCCCCGGGCGATGTAGTAGAAATCATGGGAGTCCTTCAGCCGGTCGGCAAGCTCTTCCAGCTTGGCGATGTTCCAGTGGAACACCCGGGTTATCTCATCCGAGACCCGCGTCAGCTTTTCCACGCCCTGGTCGAACTGGTTGACCATGGCGAACGAGAGCAGGTAGAAAACGGCCAGCTGACTGACGAGCGACTTGGTGGCCGCCACCGCCACCTCCGGTCCGCAATTAAGATAGATGACATCGTCGCTCATGCGGCAGAGGACGGAGTTCGGCCGGTTCACGATGGAAATGACCCTGGCCCCGCTGGCCTTGGCCCGTTTCACCCCTTCGATCACGTCGGCGGTCTCGCCGCTCTGGGACACCGCGATCACGAGGGTGTTCTTGTCCACCGATTCCGAGAAATAGTGGAATTCGGAGGCCATGACCACTTCACAGAACTTGTTGGCGATGCCGGAGAACAGGTACCGGCCCACGAGGCCGGCATACCGGGAAGTACCGCACGCCGAGATAATTACCTGCCGGGCCCGCAGGATATCGATGGCGACCCTCAGGAAAAACTCCTTGTTCTGATCGATGGCCGACTTGATCGCCTGCGGCTCGGCCATGATCTCCTTGAGCATGAAGTGGGCGTAGTTCCCCTTGTCATACGTCTGTTCGGCCGGGTTCACGGGGGTAAGGTTCCGTTCCACCGGGCGTCCCTCGGCATCCAGGAAGGTGACCCCGCTGCGCCGCATCACTACGATATCCCCTTCTTCCGGGTAGACCGCGGAATCGCAGCCGCTCAGGGACAAGGAATCGCTGGTGGCGTAGAAGCCCCGTTCCCCGAGGCCGATCACCAGGGGATTGTCCCGGCGGGTAGCGATCAATTTGTCCGGGTCGGCCTCGGAAACGGCCATGAACGCGTACGAGCCGCGGACCCTCCGGGATGTCTGGAGTACCGCCTCTTCCAGCGTCGAACCCTGCTTGCAGTAGTCTTCCAGCAAGTGAGGGATCACCTCGGTATCAGTGTCCGATCGGAACACGTGGCCGGCTTTCAGCAGCGCGTCACGCAGTTCCTGGAAATTCTCGACGATACCGTTGTGGACGACCGCCAGGTGCCCGGCGCAATCCAGATGAGGGTGCGCGTTCACCGGTGTCACACCGCCGTGGGTCGCCCACCGGGTATGGGCCATGGCGATATTCCCGGGGAGGTTCCTCATCAGCAGGCGGTCGTCGATGTCCTGGATGCGGCCCGTGTCTTTCTTGAAAAACAGGCGGCCATTGTCCAGGCTGACCATGCCGGCCGAGTCATAACCGCGATATTCGAGCTTCAGCAATCCATCAAGAACGATGGGGGCCGCCGCGTCTTCGCCGATGAATCCAAATATCCCGCACATACCGCTCCTTCCAGTCTGGTCGTTGCCCTCCGGGTACCACCCCCCCAACCTGAACCTGTCGGTAAAATAGAAAACAGCTGTCCCAGCCGTTCTCCCCACACTAACATAGGTTAAATCACACCGGTAAGATGGGGACTGAAGTGCGGTTAGAATTCGGTTGGTAGTACTCTGGAACCGCTTCTTTTCTGCCGAGGGCCTCGAGGTAGAGGTCCTCGTAGTCCCGCACCATCTTTTCGATACTGAATTTGGTAAGGACCGTCGCGCGGCCCTGCTTGCCCAGTCTGCTCATCATGCCCGGGTTCTGGAGGACGTTGATGATGCCCCTGGCCATGGCTTCCGGGTCCCGGGTGGGGACGAGCAATCCGTTCTGTCCGTGCTGGACGACCTCCCGGTTGCCGCCGATATCGGTCACCACTACGGGTTTGGCCATGGCCATCGCCTCGAGCGTGGCGTTGGAGCACCCTTCGTGGTCACAGGAAGCCAGACAGCTGACGTCATACGCCCCGAGATAGTTGCCGATATCGCGCCGGATGCCGAAGAAGGTCACCAGCGAGGCAATGCCGAGCTCGTCTGCCATTTTCTCGAGGTCGGGGCGGAGCGTCCCGTCCCCGAGGACGGCGAAGCGGGTATCCGGCATGGTCCGGGCGATGATCCGGGCCGCCTTGAGAAAGGTAACGTGGTCTTTCGCGGGTGTTAGGCTGGCGGTGATCCCCACTACCTTCCCGCCAGCGGGGACCTTCATCTCCCGGCGAACCCGGTCGACCTGGTCCGGGTCGGGCCGGAGACGATCAAAATTGATCCCGTTATAGATCACCCTCACCTTGCGGGGATCGATCCCCCGCTGGACGACGTAGTCCCGGCCGGCCTGGCTGTTGGGAACGATCCAGTCGGCGTAGCGGCTGAGCATATCCTCGGCCTTGCGGTAGAGGGAGCTTCCGAGGCGGGGCCTGACCCGGATGCCGCACCGCTCCGTCACGATCTTTATCACGCGCCGGTTCGCCAACGCAGGCACGATCCCGAAGAACACGGCCGGGGTCAGGAACGGCTGGATTATGTCTACTTCCTTCTCCCGCAGGATCCTGGCTATCGCCCGGAAAACGCTGAAATCAAACCGCCCGCTCCGGTTCAGACAGATCAGTTCGACGCCGGGCGTGGCCTGCATCTCGGGCTCGAGAGCGCCGCCGGGATAGAGGGTGACCACGATCGGTTCGAACATACGCTTGTCCATGCCGCGGACAAGCTCCATGAGCTGCTGCTCGGCGCCGCCGGTGCCCAGATGATTGATGGGAAACAAAACGGTAATTCTTCCAGAGTTCATGCTTTACCTCTCACGGGAACACG
>CAZOMF010000120.1:0-7208 GCA_964580635.1 uncultured Dehalococcoidaceae bacterium | reverse complement strand
GAAGATGATCCACTTGTAGGTGGTCAGCTCCTTCAGCCCCAGCGGGCCGCGCGCGTGCATCTTCTGCGTGCTGATGCCCACCTCGGCGCCCAGCCCGAACTGCGAGCCGTCCGTAAAGCGGGTGCTGGCGTTCACGTAGACGCAGGCGGCGTCCACCTCGTTGAGGAAGCGCATCGCCGCGTCGTAGTCCTTGGTGATGATGGCCTCGGAGTGGCCGGAGGTGTACTTCTCCACATGCTCCAGCGCCTCATCCAGCGAGTCCACCACCTTGATGGCGGCGATGAGCGCCAGGAACTCCTTGCCCCAGTCGTCCGCCACCGCCGGCACGAGTTTTGCCGAGGTCTTCCCTTGCAGTATCGCCATCGATTTTTCGTCGCAGTGGAGCTCCACCTTGGCTTTGGCGAGCTCGGCGGCGACCTTCGGCAGGTACTCGTCCGCGATGTCCTTGTGCACGAGGACGGTATCGAGGGCGTTGCAGACGGTCGGGCGCTGCACCTTGGCGTTGTAGACGATGGCCACGGCATCGTCCACTTTGGCGGAGGCGTCCACGTAGGTGTGGCACACGCCGATGCCCCCGGCCACGACCGCCATGGCGGCGTTCTCCCGGACGGACTTGATGAGACCGGCCCCGCCGCGGGGTATCATGAGGTCGATAAGGTCGTTCATCTTGAGCAGGTCGGCCACGAGGGCGCGGTCGGTGTTGTCGATGAACTGCACGCAGCCCTCCGGCATCCCCGCTTTCTTGCAGGCGTCCTCGATGACGGCGATGATGGCCAGGTTGGAGTTGATGGTCTCCTTGCCGCCGCGCAGGACGACGGCGTTGCCGCTTTTGAGGCAGAGCGCGGTGATGTCCACGGTGACGTTGGGGCGGCTCTCGTAGATGGCGCCGATGACGCCGAGCGGCACCCGCCGCTTGCCGGCCTGGAGGCCATTGGGGAGGGTCCGCATCTCGAAGGTCTCGCCGACGGGGTCGGCGAGGGCGGCCACGGAGCGGGCGTCGGCGGCGATCGCCTGGAGGCGCGCCTCGTTGAGCATGAGGCGGTCGAGCAGGGCCTCGCCCATGCCGTTGGCCACGCCGGCCTCGTAGTCCTTTTTATTGGCGGCCAGTATCTCTCCGCTCCGCGCCACCACGCCGTCGGCGATGGCATTGATGGCGGCGTTCTTGACGGCCGTGGGGAGGTAGGCCATTTTCTTGGAGGCGGCCCGGGCGGCCTCGGCCTTCTTGCGTAGCTCTTCCGCTGCGGTGCTCATCGTGCTATCCCTCGCGTCGTTGTGTGTCCATTATAGCACGTCGAAGGACGCAATAGTGGACTTTTAAGCGGTCAGTCTTCCCCGGTGGTGACAACGCGGCGCCGTAGCCAGAGCGCCACGACCGTCGCGACGACCGCCCAGGCGGCGACGTAGATCTCCACGCCGGTGGCACTGAGCGATTGCCGCTGGGCGAACACGATCCCGTAGTTGCTGACAGCGTGAAGGAGCGCCGCCAGCAGGTAGAACCGCCAGGGCATCCCCTTCGCGAGGCCGTAGGCGGCCACCGTCGAGGCGCCGATGTGGAGACCGACCGAGAAGAACCGCTCCCAGAAGCCGAGCAGGGCGGTGTAGCCCTGCTGTCCCACGAGCGCCCAGGTCCAGCCGCTGGCGAAGATGGTGTTGTGCACCCAGACGGCCTCGAAGATGCCGTAACCGGCACCGGCCACCACTCCCGCGAGCACGATGGTGCGGACGGAAAGCTCGCCGCGCCACCGGCGGTAGCCGATGACCGTGGCCAGCTTGGCGGCTTCCTGCACGATGCCGCTCAGCAGTATGACCGGTATGGCCGAGAGCAGCAGCCAGTGGTTAAGGATGAGCGGTGCCCAGAAGTGCCGGAGCAGGTCGCCGGTCCAGGTCTGGAGCGGCACCTGTACGAAGGCGATGGCCGCCCAGGTGAAGAAGGCGCTCACCGCCCCGACCGTCCAGAGCCAGCGCTCCCGGATGAGGGGCGGGCGGTAGAGGGCGAGCCAGACCGCCCCGAAGGCCAGTCCCAGCCCGATACCGATAAGGCACAGCGTCACGCTCAAGCCCGGATAGTTGAAGCCGCGCGTAAAGCTGGAAAGCATCGTCTGCCACAAGCCCATTCTCTGCCTCTTTTCCGGTCGCGCCGGGCGACCTCAACCGCCGGTGTTACTCGAAGAACTGGCCCGCCACCAGGTGGTCGCTGTCAAAGACGAGCCGTATGCCCACGGTCCCGCCGGTGTAGGTGGCCTTGTAGTGCACTACGATGTACCCCTGGGACATCTGCCAGCTCTGGTAGACGGCGGACTCGAAGGTGCCGATCTGGTTTTTGACGGCGTCGGCGACCGTCTGGAAGGCGCTCTCGGTGAGGGAGGCCTTGAATACGGCGTCGGCGTTCGCCACGTATTTATTATAGTCGCCTTCGCTCAGTCCCTGCATCATCGGGGTGACGATGGGGTCGGCGAACGCGCGGACGGCCGCTTCGTCGAGCTGCGTCGTCGTGGTGGTGGAAAGTGAAGTTGTGGCCGGGGGTGTGCTGGTGGTGGTTGTCGCGGTTGACGTCGTGGTCGGGACCGGCGATGTCGTGGTCGGGGCAGTGGAGGTCGTCGTGGTCGTGGTCATCGTCGGGGAGGGAGAGGTCGTGGTTGTCGTCGATGTCGGCGGGGTAGACGTCGTCGTGGTCGCGGCGGCGGACGAGCAGGCGAAGGCCCCGCCCGCCAACGCGACGAGGAGCAGGAAGGGCAGGATGCGTTTTATCAGCCTGGTTTTCATGGTCGTTCTCCAATTTCAGTACGGTGCATCTAGCGGCCGGCCAGTTTTTTCGCCTCCGGGTCCCGTTTCCATATCACGTACGAATAGGCGATGAGGGTGACGATGATCACGCCGGCCAGTACGGCGACCATCGTGAAGGCCCATGTTTTCTGGAACGGCGCCGCCACGGTCAGCGCCAGGCCGAGCAGCACGAACAGGCGGCCCCCGAGCCGGTGGGTCTTGTTCCATGATTCCGTGCTGGAAAGCGTCCAGGGCGTGCGGATGCCGGCGAACCAGTTGGGCCGGATCTTCCCTAGGAAATTGCCGGTCACCATCAGCAGCAGCCCGACGATGACGGGAACGACGATGTTGATATTTACCTTGACGTCCAGCGCCCAGAGCACCGTGAAGACCTCGATGGCCGCCAGCGCGGCAATGACGGCCGTCCGGATAAAGGTATAGGCCCCCCAGAATTTCTCGTAGTTGCGGCGCCGCGGGTCTATCCGGGGCAGGACGAGCAGCAGCACGTACACGCCGAGCGCTATCAAAGCGGGATAGAAAAGGCCTATCTTCCCGGCGTAGCTGTTCGGCTGGCCGTTCAGGCCCCAGTGTATCGGTATACGGTCCGGCGCCTGGGGCCAGGCGACGGCGGCCAGCACGAACGCGGCAACGATGAAAATAATCGGCAGGATCTCGCTGCGCCAGCTGATTTTCATTCTTTCTCCTTTGTCCCGCCGGTCTTGAACACGTCCATGAACATGGCCATGGCCTCCTCCAGCACCGTCATGTTGAGGCTGTAATAGACGGTGGTGCCCTGCTTTTCCTCGAGTATCAGGTCCGCCTTCTTCAGCACGTTGAAGTGGCTGGACAGGGTGGACCTGACCAGGGAAAAGTGCGCGGCGATCTCCCCGGCGCTCATGGTGCGTTTACCGAGCAGGTGGAGTATCGCGCGGCGGGTCGGGTCTGACAGCGCCCTGAAAACATCCTGCAACATACGGCGTTATTTCGACGGTCATCGAAATAATAATACCGCCGAACGATGAGGATGTCAAGAATAAACGGCGCATTGCGGGCCATCAGCAAAAGACTATCGTTCGGTCATGCATGGATGGAAAGTCTGCCCTGGTAGCGGCGGACCCCCGGCCACCGGCTCTCGATTTCCGTCATGGCGAAACCGCAGCGCCGGTAGAAACCCACCGCATCATCGTCGGTTTCCACGGCCACCGTGTCCAGGCCGGTTCGTCGAACGGCTTCCCGTATCATCCAGCGCCCGGTGCCCTGTCGACGGAAACCGGGGTGGACGGCCAGATGGGTGATGGTCCCGAAAGGTTGTTTGCCGGTGTTTATTCCTATCAAACCGGTGATACGGCTGGACACGGAAGCGACGAACAGGGCGTAGTCTTTCCGTGTCGCGTATTCACCGAGAACCTCGTCCAGTCTCTCCGGTGTCTGATACCCCTCGGCCATGGCGAGCAGCCCTTTGACGTCGTCGGGGCCGTGCCTGGCGGGGTCGAATACTTCGAGTGCCGACTGCCGGGAGCGGTCTCTCTGGTCCCGTTCCTCCACCTTCTTCACTCACCGGGGCGATCGTTTACTCGAAGACGCCGTTCCCGGCGAAGTGGTAGACGTAGCGCGGCGGCAGGCTGGAGACCGCCCGGTTCACCCGCTTCTTGAGATTGCAGCGGGCCTTGCGCCCGTCCTCCAGCTCGATGATGTAGCCGGAGCCGTCCTTGATGCGGGCGTAGTCGATAAGCGTCAGCTCCCCCCACCAGCGGCCCTCCGCCTCGTGCTGGAACTGGTAGTTCACCCCGCCGATAAGCTCGTCATTGCTGGCTTGATACAGTTTCCCTGTGGCCACGAGGATCCTCCCTTTGCAGTAATGCCAGGTTGTTCCGGTGCACCACTTCCGGGCCGTGATCAACCTTGAGGAGGCCGGCTATCCGGTCGGACCGGGACCCTTTGATGATGCTGATATCGCCCGCGCTGTAGTTGGTAATGCCGCAGCCGAGCTGGTTGCCTGCCGTGTCGTAGATGGCGACGATGTCGCCCCGCCCGAAGCTGCCGTCCACGCCGCTGATGCCGGCGGCCAGCAGGCTCCGCTTGTCCCGGCGCAGCGCGGCGGCCGCCCCGCCGTCCACCGTGATGCTCCCCCGCGTGCAGAGGCCGGAGACCATCCAGCGTTCCCGGCTCTCCAGGCTCTCGCAGGCGGGCACGAACCGGGTGCCGATGGCCTCGCCCTCCACGAGCCGCGCCAGCACGTTTTCCAGCCGCCCGTTGGCGATGACGGTGGTCACGCCGCTGGCGGTGGCCAGCCGGGCCGCCTCGAGCTTGGTGACCATGCCGCCGGTGCTCACATCGCTCCGGGTGGCCTTGGCCATCCGCCGGACCTCGGCATCGATCTCCGTCACCAGCGGCACGAGCCGCGCCTCCGGGTCGGCGGCGGGGTCGGCGGTGTAGAGGCCGTCGATGTCCGTCAGGATAACGAGGGCGTCGGCGTCGACGAGGTTGGCGACGAGCGCCGAGAGGTTGTCGTTATCGCCGAACTTGCGTTCCTTGATCTCCTCGGTGGAGACGACGTCGTTCTCGTTGACGATGGCGATGACGCCCAGGCCGAGCAGCGCCAGTAAAGTGTTGCGGGCGTTGAGGTAGCCGGCCCGGGTGGCGAGCTCCGTCTTGGTGAGGAGCGCCTGGGCGATGGTGATATCGTAGCGGTCGAAGAGGTGCTCGTAGGTGTTCATAAGCCGGCCCTGGCCCACGGCGGCGAGCACCTGCTTGTAGGGTACCCCCCTGGGCCGCCCCTTGAGCTTGAGCTTCTGCCGGCCGGAGGTGATGGCGCCGGAGGAAACGACGACTACCTGCACGCCGCGGCTGTGGAGCCGGGCGACCTGGTCCACCAGCCCGGCGATGTCCTTCAAATTGAGGTGCTTTTCATCGCCGGTGACGAGCCGGGTACCCAGCTTCACCACGACCCGCTTGAACACGGGAGCGGCGGTTTCCTGTTTCGTTTCCTTTTTCATGACGCACACGTCCGGGATTGTCCTATTATAGCAAGCAGGCGTCCAGGCGACAAGACGAAGGCGCACCCGCCGGGCTGAAAAAACGGTTTTTCCGTACCAAAGTACCACGTTCGGTATTTTCACGTCATTCTCGCGAAAGCGTGGATACAGCCAACGCCGGTGATAGATCCCGGGTCAAGCCCGGGATAACGTGGGACGGAGGGGCGGCGGCCGCAGGCCGCCGCCCCGCGGAGCGAACGTTGCCCTGGCGGGAACACGGGATTTGATTCGGACGATAGTTTCCATTACCATACGAACTGACCGTCAACGCCAAAGGAAAGGACACGTACGTTGTCATTGAAATTTCGGGTCTTTCTGCACAGCTACCTGGGATTCAACAGCAACTCCACGCTGCTGTACGGGGAACGGGACGCCGTCCTCATCGACGCCTCCCAGCTCCTCAGCGATACCCACCGCATGATCGCGGATATCATCCCCATGCGCCGGAACCTCACGCACATCTACGTATCGCACTTCCATCCGGACCACCATTTCGGGTTGCAGGTGCTCGCCAATGCCTTCCCGAAGGCGAAGATCGTGGCCCTGCCGAGCGTGGTCAGGGACATTATCAATACGTCGAGCGACAAGATAGAGCTGTGGGCCATCGACCGCTTCGGCGCCGACGATATTCCCGGACGGACGACCATCCCGGAGGCGCTCGACGAGCCGGTGCTGCGGCTCGAGGGCGAGGAGATACGCGTGTCCGATAACTGGGAAGGCGACAGCGTCAACAACTCCGTCGTCTGGATACCCTCGATTAAAACGGTCTGTGCCACCGACGTCGCCTTCCACGACTGCCATCTGTGGCCCATCGAGAGCAACGTGGACCGGCGTATCCGGTGGCGGAAGGACATCGCGCGGCTGCGGGACTTCGATGCCCGCATCGTCATTCCCGGCCACTGCGACGCCGCCAAAATCAAGCTTATGGAAGAGGTCCAGGAAAGCGGCTCGCTTTCCTACACGGAGTGTATCGACTGGTCGCTCCAGTACCTTGACAACTACGAAGAGGTCTACAACAACGCCAAAGACGGCGCCGGGATGGTGGAGCTCATGACCAGCTACTACCCCGATATGAAGGCCGAGGACTTCGCCATCCACTGGCAGACCCGGCTGCTGTTCCCCCGCAGCAGCCCGGACTGGCTCACGCCGCTGCCCGGCAAGCCGGGCCGTATATTCCTCAACCCGGAGGGCGGCTACGACGGCGACCCGCCGCGCGAGGAACCGCTCCCGTAGTCACGGGTAACCGCCCGTAGGTCATTCCGGGGTGTCATTCGCCTCCCGTCTCATGGCGAGACCGCTTCGGGTATCTCCACCGCAAATGACGATGGCGACGTGTCATAAAAATGTGTTATCGTCTCCGTTGTAATGCACGTTCAACTGCGTTACTATTGGGAATAGGCTCGCGGTACG
>CAZOMF010000119.1:0-7350 GCA_964580635.1 uncultured Dehalococcoidaceae bacterium | reverse complement strand
AGGTCGACGATGACCGGCAGGCGCCGTGCCAGCTCCGGCGTCAGGTCGAGCCCGGGCGCGATGTCCCCCGGCTCGACCCCGATGATGATGACCTCTCGCGGCGCCGTCCCGGCCAGTTCCATCAGCTTCAGGTTCGGCACCACGCCGAGCTGATGGGCTGATGCGAGGTCCGCCGCCTCTTGAGCGAGGTCTTCCGGGCGGAAGCGGTAGACCGCCCCCGGTTCGCCGCCGGCCCGGGCGGCATCGACGATGATGAGCCGGTCGCCCGTTCGCGCGTAGGCGACGAGGTCCGGCGATGTCCCCCCGTCGATGATTTCCACGTTGGCCGGCAGGTCGAGCTCCTGGAGCCGCCGTACCGCGTGGATGCCGATGCCTTCATCCTTCATGAGCAGGTTGCCCACCCCGACGATGACGGTCCGCGCCGTATCCGCTTCGCCCATCTCAGCATATCCTCGGCAGCAGTTCACCGGCCGGTACGTCGATGATACGCGAGGCGCCGAGGCCCGTCGTCATGACGACCCGTCCCGCGTGCTCCTGCGTCACGCGGCCGATGATGGCGGCGTCTTTGCCGTATTTGTGACGGTGCATGGCGGCCAGCACTGCTGGAGCATGTTCCTTAGGTACCACCGCGGCCAGTTTACCCTCGTTGGCTATATAGAGAGGGTCGAGACCGAGCAATTCACAGGCGGCCCGGACCGCCGGCTTCACCGGGATGCTCTCCTCATCGATGCGGATGCCCGCCTTCGATTGCGTTGCGAAATCGTTGAGCGTCGTCCCCAGGCCGCCGCGGGTGGGGTCCCGCAGGCACCGTATCTCCCGGCAGGCCTCCAGCATCGCCGCTACCAGACTGTTGAGCGGGGCGCAGTCGCTCGGGACGGGCGTGTTGAACTTGAGCCCTTCCCGCTGGCTCATCACGGCGATGCCGTGATCGCCGAGGCTCCCACTCACGATGACAGTGTCCCCCGGGCGGGCGTTCGCGGCGGAGATATCTACCCCCGCCGGTACCAGGCCGATGCCAGCCGTGTTGATGAAGATGCCGTCCACGCAGCCCTGATTGACCACCTTGGTATCGCCGGTGACGATGCTCACGCCCGCTTCCGACGCGGTGGCTTTAATGGAGGCCGTAATTTTTTGAAGTTCATCCACCGGCAGGCCTTCTTCGATGATGAAAGCCAGGCTCAGGTACTTCGGCACGGCGCCGCTCATGGAGAGATCGTTGACGGTGCCGCAGACGGCCAGCTTGCCGATGTCCCCACCGGGGAAGAACCGGGGCTGGACAGTGTAACTGTCCGTCGTAAAGGCGAGCCGACCGGATGCCTCGAAGACGGCCGCGTCCTCCAGCCGGTCGAGCAGCGGATTGGCGAGGTCCGGCAGGAACCCTTTCAGGAGTTCCTGGCTCATCTTGCCGCCGCTCCCGTGCGCGAGGAGGATTTTTTTATTGCTCATCCGGCACTACCTCCCCGAAGAACTCGTCGAAGTCCCCGATGTAGCTCCCCTTATCCGGGAATCCTGTGATGGCTGTCTGCTGAAATTTTAACGGGAAACCGCAGGACATGAGATCGCTGAGCGGTACCATGCGAATCTCACGCAGCTTGTTGGCCGGACCGGAAAAAGCCAGGTCTTCGTGCGTCCATTCCAGCGGCAACGGGGTTTCGCGCACCGGTTCCACGAGGAGCATAACATGGACGATATGTATATCCTTTCCTATGAAGCGGTCCGACAGGTAGAGCAATTCCTGGACATTGATGTCCAGCCCGGTTTCCTCTTTCATCTCCCGTTTCAGGCATTGTTCGATGGTCTCACCCGGTTCCAGTACACCGCCCGGCAGGGACCAGTCTCTTGCATTATTGACGCGCTGCCGCACCAGCAGTAACCGGCTGTCTTCAATGCACACGCTCGAAGGCCGCACGCGGATGCTCACTCTTCATCCGTTCCCGCATACTCGTAGTAGGTAGCACAGGCCCCCTCGGCGGAGACCATGCACGGTCCTACCGGGTTTTCCGGCGTGCAGACCGTCCTGAACAGCGTGCACTCCAGCGGCGTCGTCACACCCCGCAGGATCGTCCCGCACAGGCAGCCCTTCGGCTCGATGGTCGGGCCCGGGTCTATCTCGAACCGCTCCTCCGCATCGAACCGTTTATAAGCATCCCGGAACATGAGTCCGCTTCCCGGTACGGCACCGATGCCGCGCCAGTTCGCCGTCCCCGGCTCGAAGACGTTATCCATCAACCGCAGCGCCGCCGGGTTGCCTTCCGCCTTGACGCCGCGCGGATAGGCGTTCTCTACCTTCGGCTCATTGCTTTCCACCTGGTCCACCAGCCGCGCCACCGCCAGCAGCAGGTCCACCGGCTCGAAGCCGCTCACCGCGCAGGCGATGCCGTAGTCCCGCGCCAGGAATTCGTATGGCAGGGTGCCGATGACGGCGCTCACGTGCCCGGGACAGATGATGCCGTTCAGGTTGACCTCCCCGAGGTCGAGGATGGCCTTCATGATGGGCGGCGCCGTCTTGTGGAGCGAGAGGACGGAGTAGTTAGAAATGCCCTGTTTTTCGGCCTGGAGCACCGACGCCGCGATGGTCGGGGCGGTCGTCTCGAAACCGATGCCGATGAACACGACCTCTTTGTCCGGGTTGTCCCGGGCGATGCCGACCGCGTCCTGCGCCGAGTAGACGACCCTGACGTCCGCTCCCTCGGAGCGCGCCTGCTGGAGACTGGCCCGGCTGCCCGGCACCCGTATCATGTCGCCGAAGCTTGCCACGATGACCCCCGGCAGTTCGCCGAGGGCGATGGCCTTGTCCAAATCGGCGCTGGCGGTCACGCAGACGGGACAGCCCGGGCCGGAGAGCATCTCGATGGTGTCCGGCAGCAGCTGTCGTAGCCCCGCCTTGAAGATGGCCGCCGTGTGCCCACCGCAGAACTCCATGAGCCGGGTGGGTTTGGTCGACCGCCGCCGGATGTAGTCCAGCAGCGGCCGGGCCGCCGCCGGGTCCCGGTACTCCGCCGCGTGCTTCAAAGCTGGGCCTCGTCCGCCGCATCTAGCTCCGCCATCTCCCGCAGCACGTCGAGCGTCTCCCGCGCCTCCGCCTCGTCGATGACGCTGATGGCGTAGCCGGTGTGGAGCAGCACATAGTCGCCCGGCTTCGCCTCCGGCGTCAGAGCCAGGCTCACCTCCCGCGTCACCCCTTCGATGTCCACCACCGCCTGCTCCCCATCCACCGTCTTCACGAGTGCCGGTATCGCCAGACACATGGTACCAACCTCCGGCCGTATTACCGCTCGTCCTGAGCTTATCGAAGGACGAGCAGCTCCTCCTACTTCGCCAGCTGCCGCTCCCAGTCGTCCGGTACCTGCTTGATCTTCTTGCCGTCCCGGAACGCTTTCCCAAGCATCTCACCGACGCCGTGGTAGGTGCCCGCCGGGTGGGTCAGGTAGACGATGGGGTCTATCTTCACCGGGTCTATCTTTCCGTCCGTCAGGCAGTCGTCGGAGACATACATTTCCTTGATGGGGCCGGCGATGAGGTAGTGGCTGCCGAGTTTCAGGATATGCTCCGCCGCGCAGCCGATGTTCATCGGGCACTGCGCCACGTACGGCGCTCCCTTGACGTCCCCGTAGAACACGTCCCACTTGCAGTCCGTCGCCTTATCGTCCCGGCTCCCCGTGGCAATGCCGCAGTAGTCCGTCTCCGTGACCTGTGACGTGTTGGGGATGTTGACGGAGAACGCCATGTTCTGCTTCACGCCCTTGAGGGAGTGGCGAACGCGGTTGAGGGCGATGGCCATCCACGGCGGCGTGCCGCAGGCTATCGTTGCCCAGGCCACCGTGGTGAGGTTAGGTGTGCCGTCCACGTCCGCGCCGACGATGACGGTCGGATGGGGGAAGAGCACCGGCATGGGGTCGAATTTCGTCTTGTTCTTCACGCCCCGCTTCCCTTGACGTACTTGTCCCTGAGCTCCAGCCCGGCGATGAACGGTGTGCCGATGAGCCGGCCGACGTTGTTGTACTTCGGCGTCTTGCCGCGGCTGTAGATGATGGGCTGTATCTTCTCGATGTCCGGCATCCCTTCCGTCAGGCAGGTCTCCTCCACGTGGGCCTCGACGACCTTCCCGATAACGAGCGTGTGAACGCCGACGTCCAGCAGGTGCACCACCTGGCACTCCAGGTTCACCGGGCACTCCGCGATGAGCGGCGCCCCGGCCGTCTTTCCGTAGCTTACCGTAAAGCCGCAATCGGCTATCTTGTCCCGCTCCCGCCCGGAAACCATGCCGCAGTAATCGGCCTCCGCCACGAGGTTCTCCGCCGGGATGTTGAGAGAGAAGGCGCGGTTTTGCAGGATGCCTTCCAGCGTGTAGCGGGAATGCCGCACGCCGACGGAAACGGTCGGCGGCTCACCGCCGGTGACGCCGCTCCAGGCGAACGTCGCCACGTTCGGCTTGCCGTTGACGGTCGTGCCGACGAGCACCGTCGGGTTGGGATAGAGCCACGGCTGTGGCCCGAAGGTCTTTTTGGTCACTATCTTACTCCCTTGAGATCATTGCCGATGCGGAAGGCGTCCGCGAACGCCTCTCCGATCCGGTAGTACCGGCCCGGCCCGAAAACGAATGGCCTGACCTTGTCCATATCGGGCCGTCCCCCGGTCAGGCAGTCCTCGCTGACGTGGACTTCCTTTACCTCGCCGACGACCAGCACGTGGCTGCCGAGGTCGAGGAAATGCCGTACCGTGCACTCCAGGTTGATGGGGAAGCCTGCCAGCATCGGGGCGGCGGCCGTCTCGCCGTAGAATATATCGAAACCGCAGGCTATTTCCTTTCTCGTGTCCTTCCCGGAGACGATCCCGCAGTAGTCGGTCTCTCTGACGAGGTCGACGGACGGCACGTTGACCGAGAACGTCCGGTTCTGGAAAATCCCCTTGAGGCTGTGCCGGTGGTGCTGGAGCGAGACGTTCACCTGGGGCGGGTCGCTCGCCGCCACGCCCGTCCAGGCCACGGTGGCGAAGTCCGGCTTTCCGTCCACGTCCGCGCCGACGAGCACGGCAGGGTGGGGCCAGAGCAAAGGCAGCGGCCCGAGTTTCTGCTTGGTCATCAAGATTCCTCCTGGTGGGCCGCGGCGATGGCCGCCTGCCCGAGTGATAGCCCCCCGTCATTGCAGGGTACCTGCCGATGAGTATAGACGATGAATCCATCAGCTTCAAGTTGGGCCACTACCCGACGTGCCAGCAGCCGGTTCTGGAACACGCCGCCGCTCAGCGCTACCGCCTTCAACCCGGTTTCGGCTGAAATGAGTTTACATAAAGAAGATATCATCTCGACGACGGTGGTATGGAACCGCGCCGCGATGGTTCCCGCCGCCGTTCTCCTCCGCACCTCGTCCGCCACCGCGCCGAGGATCGTCCCCACTTTGATAACCCGTTCACCGTTGACCGTGCCGACCTCGAACGGGTAGCTCCCGGTCTCGTCCGGCAGGCGGGCGGCGAGCGTCTCCAGGTCGATAGCCGCCTGCGCCTCGTACTGGATGACGCCGCGCACCCCGGTCAGTGCCGCCACCGCGTCGAAGAGCCGTCCCATGCTGGACGTGAGCGGGGTGTTGAGCTGTTTCTTCACCTGTTGCAGGACGATGTCTCGTTCCTCCGGCGGCATGTCCTCCGCGAAAGGCAGGTCCGTGTCCAGCCCGAGCGCCGCCAAGTAACCGAGCGCCGTCCGGCAAGGCCGCTTGATGGCCTGCGCTCCGCCCGGCAGCGGCAGATATTCCAGATGGGCGACGCGGGTGAACCCGGTCAGGTCGGCCAGCAGGAACTCGCCACCCCAGACGGCGCTGTCCATACCAAGCCCCGTCCCGTCGAAACTGACCCCGATGACCTTCTTCGTGACCCCGTTGTCCGCCAGGCAGGCGGCGATGTGCGCGTGGTGGTGCTGTACCCCGAGCAGCGGCAGCCCGTGGCGCGCCGCCCGCTCCTTCGCGTACTGCGTCGGCAGGTAGTCCGGGTGAAGGTCGTGGACGATGAGTTCCGGCGTTATCCGGAACAGCTTTTCATAGAGCTCGATAGTGTTTGTAAAATGCTCCAGCGTCTCCAGGTTCTCCATGTCCCCGATGTGCTGGCTCACGAAGGCGTACCGGTCCCGTGTCAGCGTAAACGTGTTCTTCTCTTCCGCTCCGCAGGCGAGCACCGGTTTCATGGCGAAGGGCAGCTTGACCGGGTAGGGGGCGGCTCCCCGGGCCCTCCTGACGTACCGTCCTGCGCCCCTCTCCACCGTCATCACGCTGTCGTCGTAGCGGGAGGCGATGTCCCGGTTATGTACCAGAAAACAATCGGCGATGCCCCCGAGCCGCCGCAGTGCCTCGTCGTTGTCCCTGGCGATCGGTTCCTCGCTCAGGTTGCCGCTCGTCATCACCAGTGGCCGTCCCGCGTCCGCCATGAGCAGGTGATGGAGCGGCGTGTAAGGCAGCATCACGCCCAGGTAGTCGAGCCCCGGCGCCACGCCCTCGGCGATGCTTCCGTCCCTCCGCCACTTCAGCAGGACGATGGGACTCCCCGGCGATTTCAGTAATACCGCCTCATCGTCTGACACCTCGCAATGGCGTTTGACGGCAGCCAGGTCCTGGAGCATCACCGCGAACGGCTTGGCGGGCCGCTTCTTCCGCTCCCGCAGCCGGCGTACGACGCTCTCATCCGTGGCGTCGCAGGCCAGCAGGAACCCCCCGAGTCCCTTCACCGCGATGATTTTCCCTTGTTGCAGCAGCGCCGCGGCCTTCGCAATGGTATCCTCACCGGACACTTCTTCTCCCGCTGCGTCCAGCAGCCTCACCCGCGGGCCGCAGACCGGGCAGGCGTTCGGCTGGGCGTGGAAGCGCCGGTCGTCCGGGTCCTCGTACTCCCGCCGGCACACCGGGCACATCGTAAACGATTTCATCGTTGTCAGCGGCCGGTCGTAGGGGATGTCCTCGATGATGGTGAAGCGCGGTCCGCAGTTGGTGCAGTTCGTGAAGGGATAGCGGTAACGACGGTCGGCCGGGTCGAAGAGCTCCCGCCGGCAGTCCTCGCAGGTGGCCAGGTCCGGCGAGACGAGCTGGTAGTCCCCCGGCTCCGGCAGGCTCTCCCGTATCTCGAAGGTCGTGTACCCCGTCGCCTCGCCCGGCTCGACCTCCAGCGCCTCGATACGGGCCGGCCCCGGGGCTTCGTTCTTGAGGGCGACGATGAAGGTCTCGATGTCAGAATTGGCGCCCTCGATCTCGATACGCACGTCGCCGGAGGTGTTGAGCACCCAGCCGTTCAGCCTGTGCCGCCGCGCCAGCTGGTACACGAAGGGGCGGAACCCCACGCCCTGGACGACGCCCCGCACGCTGATGCGCGCCA
>CAZOMF010000118.1:0-7380 GCA_964580635.1 uncultured Dehalococcoidaceae bacterium | reverse complement strand
GTCGACGCTCTGGCCGTTGGCGTTCCCCTGGCCGTTGTTGCTCTTGTCCTCGCTCAGGCCGTTGGCGTTCCCCTGGCCGTTGTTGCCGTTGATCCCAGGCTGAGAATCACTATTGTCCGGCGCTTCGAGACCGAGCAGGGAGCCCTGGAGCGGCTGCTGGCCCATCAGGTCCGCGGTGCGCGGCGTTTCCGGGGCCTCGTCGTCGGGGACGCTCAGGACGACCGGGACGGTCGGGGTCTTGCCCGGCTTGACGATGGTCTTCTTGCCCACCGGCACGTAGACTTCCTCGCCCTCGCCCGCCACGCTGACGAGCCCTTCGGCCGTCTCCACTTTGGTCTGGCCGCTGGCGTCCACCTGGGTCAGGAAACGAGTGCCGCGCACCAGCGCAACCGCGCTCGGCGTGTGGATCTCGTACTTGGAGTACCGGTCGATCATCTTGGTCACGTGGCTCCAGGTATCACCGGCGAGCTGGGTGAGCGTGATGGCGATAGCGTGGTTTTCCGCCTCGGCCACTTCCGTTATCTCGACGGTCGTGTTGGGTTCGAGCTCCAGCTCGCTGCCCTCGAAGAAGGTAAGCAGCGCGCCGCCGTCCGCCGAAGTGCTGACCGTCGTGCCGGTTTCGAGCGTCATGCCGTCGACGCCCGCCGTGGCCGTCGCGACGTCCGGCGTCTGGATATCGACGGTCCCGCTCAGGATGGTGAGGGTGCACTGCGTCGCCAGGCCCTCGGTGGCCGCCGGCTGCGGCGACCGGAACACGCCGACCCCGAGCGTCACGCCGATGATCGCCGCTATCACGGCGAAGGTAGCCAGGCTCTTCGCCATGGTCGGTCCGACGAGGGAGAGATGGGAGAACGCGCGTGATAAGGTATCGAAGACATGGAAACGCGCGGCGCGGCGCGGGGCCGGCAGCGGCTGTGTCTGCTGCAGGCGTGCCATGAGCCGCCCCCGGGCGGACCGGCGAAACTCTTCCGAAGGCTTCGCCTTCTCCGCCTGCGTCAGGTACTCCGCGGTGTAGAGCAGCGGAGCTACGTCTTCGCCTGCCTCGCCCCCCAGGGCGATGCAGGTTTCGACCATCTTACCCTGCTCCAGTCCCTTGAGCCCCTCGTCAAGTACGGTGGCCATCGGTTTTTTCATCGTTGTACCTGCCCTTTCCGGACCTGCTCGCGCATCTTGGTCAAAGCCCGCATCTGCAGGATCCGGATAGCTTGTTCGCTCTTGTTTAAAATACGGCTGATTTCCGGGTTGGAAAATCCTTCGATGAATTTCAGTATCACGACCTGCCGCTGTCCTTCCGGCAGGGCGGCTATCATGCCCGCCAGCTCCTCGGCCTCGTTACTCGGACGGACGGTGAGCTCGGGGCTGTCGAAGTTCGAAATGTCTTCCAGGTCGATCGTCTGGAGCGCCGAGCTGGACTTGAGCGTATCGACGATCTGGTTGTGCGCGATGCGGTAGAGCCAGGCGGAGAAAGTGGCGCCGTGCCCCTTGCAGGTGGCGATGCGCTTCCAGGCCTTCATGAAGACGGTTTCCGTGATATCTTCCGCGGTCATCTTGTCCTTCACCTGGTAGTAGGCGTAGCGGTATATCTTGTCGAGAAACATCTCGTACAGCTGCCCGAAGGCGTTGAAGTTACCGCTGGCTGCCTGGTCCACGAGCATTTTTACCTCGTTCGTTACCTTTCCCGGTTGCGGCTTTTTCCCGGCCCGGTTTTTTGGTCCTCTACATATAGTACGTTTGGGCCACCCCATATGTTTCACCATCCGCCGCTCGTTTACGGATTGTTTACATCTGCGTCGTCGTCGGTGACTTCGTAGACGGTCAGCGGCTGCTGCCTCCCTTTCACGGTCTTGTCCCCTATTTTCTTCAGCGTGAAGCGGTCACGTACCCGGCGGCAGGTCTCTTCGCCGATCCAGACGCCGTTGCCGGGCGTCAAAGCGCACAGCCGGGAGGCCGTGTTGACCGTATCGCCGAAAACCGAGTATTCCAGCCGGTCCTCGGTACCCATCGTTCCCACATAGGCGATCCCCGTCATGATGCCTATGCCGAACGCCATCGCCAGCTCCACCGTCCCGCCCTCGCGCACCTCGCGGATAGCCCGCTGGCAGGCCAGTGCCGCCCGTACCGAGAGTACCGCGTGGTCCTCTGCCTCCACCGGCGCGTTCCAGATCGCCAGCACGCCGTCCCCGGTGAACTTGTTCACGATGCCGCCATACATCTGTATCGAGGCGACGATTGCCTTCATATAGGTATTGAGGGACCGGAAGACGGTCTCCGGCGGGCGGCTCTCCATCAATGTCGTAAACCCGCGGGCGTCCACGTACAGGGCCGTGATCTCGCGGCTGACACCCTGGAGATCGAGGGCGTCCTGCCGCTGCGCGGTCAGTATCTTGCTGGCGACTTCCGGCGAGACGTAACGCCCGAACGTCTGGGTAATGTCCCGCTTCTCCGCCTGCTCGCAGAGGATTTGCATCACGTTCACTCCCGCCCCGGCCGCGATGATCGCCAGCGGAGGGAACAGCAGGTCCGTCATCACGCCCCGGTCGAACGCGACCACCGCGATCACCAGGTAAACAATGATAAGGCCGACTCCCGTCACCACCGCCCACGGTATGCGGAGTTTCTGGACGACCAGCCCGGTCAGCAGCGTCAGCATGATAATGATGAGCAAATCGCCCCAAGCCGGCAGCGGGCGCAGGAAACGGGCCGTCAGGATGGTCTGCATCGCGGTGGCGTGGAGCTCCACGCCATGCTCCACCACGCCGAGCGGTGTCCAGAAGGTATCCCCGAGACCGGTGGCCGTCACCCCGATGAGCACGATCTTCCCCCGCAATACGTCCGGGGCCACCTTCCCCGCCAGCACGTCGCTGTAGGAAACCTCGGTGAAGTGCGTGATCCCCTGCGCCGCGTCCTCATAGTTGAGAAGCATATTCCCGTAGCCGTCGACCGGTATGTTCCGGCCTGCCAGCGGCACCTTCCCGCCCGTGACCGGCCCGTCGGTGACCTGCGGGCGCCGCAGGTACCGGGCCACCGCCGTCAGCGCCAGCGACGGCTGGAGGTTGTCCGCGTCACCGAGGTAGAGCGGCGCCATGCGGACGATGCCGTCTTCGTCCGGGAGCATTACCGCGTGCCCGAGCGCCACCGCCTGCTGCTTGAGGGCGTCGCAGGGCTCGATGCGGTCCTGGAGCGAGATGCTCCTCCCTTCCGCCGTCGTCGCGTAGGTTACCCGGGAGTAGACGTAAGGAAGGATGACGTTCCCGGCCTGCGACATTGCCGCCGCGAAGGCGCCGTCGTCCGGCGTGGTCTCGCTGAAGAGAATATCGAAGACGATGAGCCGCGCCCCGTCGGCATTAAGGTCGTTGACGAGGTCGGCGTGGTACGACCGCGGCCACGCGGAGAACTCGCCGAGCTCGGCCAGGGAGTGGTCGTCGATGGTCACGATGACGATGTCGCTCGCCGCCGGCGTGTCCGTTCGGAGCGTCGCCGCCTTGAACAGCTGGTCGCTCAGCAGCGTACGCATGCTGTGGAAAAGACTGAGACCGGCCGCCCCGCACACGACGAGGGCTATCAGAAGAGCCATCGCCATCCCGCTGGAAAACCGGTGCTTTTTAATGAAAGGCCAGAGCCTCATAATTCATGCCCCGGGGGTCTTTCATGGTCGGGTACCACGCCCCGGATGGCGGCCCCATCATAGGCTCCGGCCGGTCAACGAGCAATAAATATAGTACTAAAGATTATAAACGATACGTAAATATCGCGTTCCGGAAACGCTCCGTATAGCCCAAAGGTCATGGTTGGAGAGTCCGGGTCAGGCCGGAACGGCCGAAGGACGGTCTCATAGGCTCTGTGAAGACAATCGACGGGTCGGACGGACCGGCAGACGGAGCGAAAGGGAGGAAACCCCCGGGGCGGCCCGCCTGAGAAGGGCCGCCCCGCTGTCTGGTTACGGGGACGTGGTGTTGTCCGAGGACGTCGTGTTGGCCGAATTGACGGTAATGGACAGGGGCTGCGAGGCCGTGGCCAGGCCGTCGTTCACCTGGGCCGTGAAGTTGAACGTTCCTTCCGTGGTGGGACTGCCTGATATGGTTCCCGACTGCGGGGTCAGCTGCAGGCCGTCGGGCAAGGCGCCGTTGACGATCGACCACGTGTAGTTATCGCTGTCGGTTGTTGCCTCCAGCAGGTTCGTGTAGCTGGTGCCGACCTGCGCATCCGGCAGCGAGGTCGTGCTGACCTCTATCCTCAAGTGTATCGTCAAGACGAGCTGCTTGGTATCATGGTGGTACTTGCTCTCCGCCTGGACCGTGAAGCCGCTGCCTCCCGCCAGCTTGGGCGTCCCGGATATCAACCCCGTGGACGTATTCATGCTGATGCCGCCGGGCAACGTGCCCTGGGTCAGCGACCACGTCAGGCCGCTGGTATCGCCGTAGGCCTTGAGCTGGTACGAGTACGGTATCCCCGCCTCGCCTGCAGGCAGGCTGTCCGTGGCGATGAGGACGGACCCCTTCCCCAGCGAGAGCACCACCTGGTTGAGCGCGAAGTCCTTGGTCTTCTGGGTCAGCAGGTCCTCCACCTTGTAGTCCGGGTTCTGCTGGAGCGCCGCCGTGCACCGGCTGATGAAATCGTTCTGGAGCGTGGTCTGCTGCTGGCTGCTGAGCGCCCGGTTGGCATCCCGGTCCTGGATCTTGACCACCCACCAGCCGCCCTTCGTCGGGGCCGTGTTTTCGCTGAAGGGCCCGACGGGCGTATGGAGCGGCAGGTTGAAGACCTGCCCGAAGGTGTCGGGGCTCTGCCCCTCGCTTATCCAGCCGATGTCCGCACCGCTGGTCGCCACGTTCGGCGATTGCGATAGCTGCTGCGCCAGCTGGGTGATATTGGCGCCGGCATTGAGCTGCGCGATGGCATCATTGGCGTCCTGCTCACTGCCCAGCAGCAGGCCCATGAGGTGCATCTGATTGACGGTCGTATTCGCGGTGACATCCGGTGTTTCCCGCTGCTCCACCGCTTCCGCGACCCAGTAGCCGTACTGCTTCATGACGCTGTCGTCGTAGGTGGGGTGGCCGATGGTCCCGTTGGCCGTATCGGTGATAATATCCCCGAGGTTCGTGCTGCCCGTGGTAAGGTTGGCTTCCCGGGAGGTCACCCAGCCCAGGTAGCCTTCGTTGATGGTGCCCGATACCACCTTGGAAGTCGCGTTGGCCACGGCCTCGAACGACTCGCCAGTGTTGAGGCGGTCGATGGCCGCCTGCGCCGCCGGCTGGCTCTCCAGCAGTATCGCATGGACGAGGGACTGCGGCTGGTTGTCCGGTACCTCCTGCGCCAGCTCGCGCTCCGCCAGGGTAACGTCCACGGCCTCGCGGGTGACCGGGAGACCGGCGTTCTTAAGCTCCTGCTCAATATCGCTGCGGGGGATCGATACCCCGAGCGCCACCGCTCCCTGGATGATGGTCTGGTCCCGCTCTATCTGCTGCTCGGCGTAGTCCGCAAACCCGGCGATGGTCATATCGGACGGGGCTTTCCCGTAGTAGATCTTCATCGTGTTGATGAAGTACCGCATGCTGAACGACTCGCCGTTGTAGTTGATGACGGTCTGGTTGTACGGCCGTATCTGGAAGTTCCAGATGCTCCATCCCACCACGCCCAGCACCGCCACGATGACCACCACCGAAACGATGATGACGAGGTTGCGCATTTTCCGCTGGCGCTGCTGGCTGGCGTGCTGCCGTTTGGAGATAAAATCCAGCCGGGTCTGATTTTTGTTTTGCTTCGGCATCCAGGGACTCCTTCGTGGGAACGTCGTTTTTCAGGTGGCGGTGCCGCCCGGAGGCGACGGCCCCCCGTGAGATTCGTTCTGTTGGTGCCCTGCCAGCCGGCGCCTGCGGACCGCGACCCGGCGGATGGAGGGCCGCATCAATTATACCCGGACTGGCCGTGTTTCGCCAGTTTCTACGGGACACGGGGTCACAGCGAGGCGTTGAAGAAGGCGGTCACCCGCTGCAGGTATTCCTGCGGCCGGGTGTTGTAGGCCTGGGTGTGCCCGGCCCCCGGCACGGTCCATAGCTCGTCGGCCGGGTTGTCCGCCGCCTGGTAGAGCCGCCCGGCGTGGGTGACGGGTATCGTCTCGTCGGCGTCCCCGTGGATGAAGAAGACCGGCCGCGGCGCGATGTCCGCCACCACGGCGATCGGCCGGATGGCCCGGAAGTCCACGCCGTACATGAGCTTGATCATGACCAGTATCGGCGTCAGGAAGAAGCCGGGTGCTTTCGTCCGGGCGTGGAACTCCGGCGCCATGATATCGTTGAGGTCGGCGAAGCTGCTGTCGGAGACGACCGCCTCGATGTCCGGGTCCTCGGCGGCGGCCAGCAGCGAGGACACCGCCCCGAGCGAGAGCCCCAACACGCCGATGCGGTCGTAGCCGCGTCCCTCGAGGTAGCCGACCGCTCCCTCGACGTCCCGTTTCTCGTAGTAGCCGCCGGACACCATGCTGCCGTCGGACTCGCCGCAACTCCGGAGGTCGAACATCAGCACGTTGAAGCCGTTCCCTACCAGCCCGGCGGCGATGGCGAGCATGCCGTTGGAGGGGTCCGCCCGGTTGGCCCCGGCCCCGTGCACCATGACGATGACGCGGTCGCTGTTCCCGACGGGCAGGAACCAGCCGCGCAGCGTGAGCGCGTCGACGGCGCTGGGGAAGGAAACGTCCTCGTAGGCAAGGCCCAGGTCGCCGGGGCTGCCCTCGACGGGCACGCGCGGCGTCCGCGTCATGGTATAGCCCAGGTAAGCCGACACCCCCACGAAGACAACGACCACGGCCAGGACGACCGCGCCGCCGATCTTCAGCCACTTCTTCACCGGCGGCCGCCCGCCGTTGTCCAAAACGAAACGTGCATCAGGTGCATTCTAGAACGCCGCCGTCCCGTGTTTCAATCGTCACGGTCCTCAGATTCCGGGCAGACTTTCACACCGGCGCGGAATTTTTCAAAATCAACAATTTTTACAAAACGTGTCCCTTTTTGCAGCTACGGAGCGGGCGGACTGCCCCGGTCACCATCCGGGCGGCCCGGTTCAGCTTTGAAATTGCGAGTTTTTACGGCGCACTACACCCCCGTGCGGCCTGCGTTTTTACAGCCGCACCACAACTATACAGTACATTTGTTCTAATGTCAAGGGGATTGTGTCGCCATTGTCAGGCTATCAGTTACGAGATCCGGCGCTATCGGCGCACTCAACGAATATAAAGGGGCGATCTACTTTGGCTTTCTCAATGCAGTAAGATACCCCCGCCGGGATAAAGACTAAAACAGAGCAGCCTTTTAAAAGGAAGGACTGGTTGATAAAGAGAGGGCAGAAGGACGATTCCGGGCTCCCTACCCCGCCGGCACCGGCAGCGAG
>CAZOMF010000117.1:0-7394 GCA_964580635.1 uncultured Dehalococcoidaceae bacterium | reverse complement strand
CTGAGCTTCACACCCTTCCGGTAGACTCACTCATCGAGGATCCGCCCGGAGCCAGCTCCCTGGGCCTGTTGATGATCTGATTCGGCATGTATCCGTTCTCGGTAACATTCCTCCCTTTTCTCCCGTTCCAAATCTAATACTGCTGTGAGATTTTTTCTTGGAGAAGGTCACTTCAAGGGGGCACAGGCCGGCTTTTTAAAGTGCCCCGCAGGGAAACTGGGCTATTATGTGAATGAAATATAGGGTATTTATATATATATGTAGGGGTATAATATTTGAATTTTACCGGGAGTATGGTATACTATTCTTCGGGTCAAGTTGTATATCATCCGGGTAAATGGTGGAGGGGGCTTCTATTACTAGCTCAGGAAAAACTCTTGTCATCGGTCTAGGTAACCCCATTATCAGTGATGATAGTATCGGTCTTCGGGTTGCAGATGCGGTCCGAGGTATAGCAGCTGGGAACCCTGCTGTTGATGTCAAGACCACTTCGCTGACGGGACTTAACCTCCTCGATTTCATCGAAGGCTACGACAAGGTTATTGTCGTCGATTCTATCCTTACCCAAAACGGTCAACCGGGCGCGGTATATCGCCTTGCCTTGGCCGATATCGAGACGGGACGCCATACCGCGACGATACACGACATCGGGCTCGCCGGTGTGATCGAGTTAGGCGCCAAAAACGGCCTGGCGATGCCGTCGGAAGTAGTCCTGATCGCTATCGAAGCCGATGATATTACCACCTTTTCCCCGGCCTGCACGGCTTCCGTTTCAGCCGCCATCCCGCGGGCGCTGGACCTGATAGCCGAAGAGATCAACACAGGCAGCGACCTGAAGCATCAAACATGGGAGCATCGAAAATTCAGCCCTTTCGTTCATTGATTTCGTTCACCTGATCCGGTCGCACCATATCAGGGTGACAGGCAGGTACGCTTTAGCTCAAGCGGGAGGTATCAATGTGTGGAACATAAACAAGCCGATGGCACATGTCGAGGAGGCTATCAAGCAGGTGCTGCCCCCCTGCCAGATCAAGTGTCCCATAGGGGAGGATATCCAGCGCACCAACGTCCTCATCTCCCTGCTCCCCGATGACCTGGAGAGCGCCAAACCCGGCATTCTCCAGATAGGGGACTACCTCTATGAGAAAAACCCTCTCTTCAATATATGCGGTTATATCTGCGGGTTGTGCGAGCTGGAATGTCACTACAAGAACAACGGGGGCTCCATACGCCGGCGGCTTCTGAAGCGGTTTATCTCGGACCACTATACCGAGACGCTTGACCAGAAAGAAGAGCTGGACATCGAAAAGGACAAAGACAGTATCGCCATCATCGGCGGCGGACCGGCAGGTCTGATGTGTGCTTACACGCTGAGCAAGCGGGGCTATAAGGTCACCATTTTCGAGTCATCCGGAAGGCTGGGCGGGGCGCTGTGGCTGATACCGGACTATCGCCTCCCCAAGGACGTTCTGTCCACCACCATAAAAAACCTGGTCCGCATCGCCGGCATCGAAGTCAAATACAACTCGCAGGTCGGCGGCGGCAACCTGAGCCTGGAGAAGATCAAGAAGAACGGCTTCAAGGCCGTCTTCATAGCCAAAGGGACGCCGGAACCCCGCCCGTTGACATTCGGCAGTAAGCTGGTCGACGGGCAGCAGCTCTCCGGCGTGATGTACGGCCAGGACTATCTCTACGAGGTAAGCCATAACAACATCGATAACGACTACTTCGCCGGGCAGAAAGTCCTGATCATCGGCGGCGGTAATGTCGCTTTCGATGCCGCCAGGACCGCGGTACGGCAGGGCGGTGAAGTGACTTTGATGTGCCTGGAGAACAAGGACAAATCGACCCGCGACGGCATCCCCGCCGACGAAGAGGAAATCCGCGGCGCCTGGGAAGAAGGGGTCAAGATCGTTTACTCACGGGGCGTGAACAAGATCATCGGCGAAAACGGCCGGTTCAAGGGGATCACCTGTCCCAGCTGCACCCAGGTCTACGATACAACAGGCTTCAATCCCAAGTTTGATATGTCCGATACCTTGGAGATAAAGGGGGATATCCTCATCATCACCGTCGGGCAGATAACCGACCGGAAATTGTACGAGAAAAGCGGCCTGCTGAACGAGCGGGGCGGACTGGCTGTCGATGGCCAGACACTCCAGAGTAAAAACGTGGAATGGGTTTTTATCGGCGGCGATACCCGCAAGGTGGGCTTCATGGCCGACGCCATGCAGGAAGGCGTCGTCGCCGCCGAATCAATCGAACGATATCTGCTGGGCCTGGACGTCAATACCGGCCGGACCAGGCAGTTCGAGAGCTACGATATTCCGTTGCGCGACCGCTACAAAAAAGAGGTCGAAGTCGTCTGGATACCGCCCGAGAAGCGGATGCACTTCGAGCTGTTCGAGAAGAGCCTTTCCTTGACGGAAGTCATCGAAGAGGCCAAGCGCTGTCTTACCTGCGGTCCCTGTATCTCCTGTAAGGCCTGCGTCTATACCGGCATCCAGGATGAACTGCACGAACTGGTCGTCAACGAGAAAAAATGCAGCGGCTGCGGTTTGTGTGTCTACGCCTGCAACTACGGAGCTGCCTATACCGTCAGAAAGGACGGCGTCATCGTGTCCCGTACGGAATCGCTGCGGTGCAAATCATGCGGCATCTGCGTGGCCGTTTGTCCTTCCGGGGCCAGAACAATGGTCAACGGCGAAAAGGCGAGCCGGATGTCACAGGTCTATGCCGCGTTATCACAGACGGGCCAAGTGGTTAAGGAGGCTTGATGTTGAAAAGCCAGAAACTGAAGGTAGTGTGCTTTACCTGCAATTTCGGGTGGGGGTACCTGGGCGACCGGCAGGAACTATCAGAGAAGATACCCAACTGGATTCCGATCCCCTGCATCGGGAAGATCGATGCCACCGACGTCATGGGGGCCTTTAAAAGCGGCGCCGACGGTGTGCTGATACTCGGCTGCCCCGAGGGAGATTGCCATTACCAGGATGGCAACCTGGAAACAAAGAAGAGGATATACCTTCTCTATGAGATTCTCAAGGCCTACGGGATAGAAAAAGAACGGCTGAGGATAAAGCTGGCCCGTGATCCGGAGGGCAGGCAGATACCCTCGATAGTACAGGAGATGGAAGAGCGGCTGATGAAACTGGGGCCCCTGACCAAAACGGAAGTCGCCTCCAGTGAAGTATCCGGGTAAGCGGATTCAATAAACATCGAGAGGGACGTAGTCATGGCAGACAAGCCGAAAGTTGCGATTTGCTGGTTGGGCTCATGCGGCGGATGTGATGAAACGATCGTTGATATCAACGAAAAGGTCCTGGACGTGGCCAAGGCCATTGATTTCGTGTTCTGGCCGGTAGCCATGGATTTCAAGTACCACCATATCGAAGCCATGAAAGACGGCGAGATTGACCTTTGCATCATTAACGGTCACGTGAGAAACCAGGAACAAAAGGAAGTAGCGGAACTACTGAGAAAGAAGTCCAAACTGGTGCTGGCGTTCGGGGCGTGCGCGTGTTTCGGCGGCACACCCGGCCTGGCCAATTTCCGGGACAAGGAAGATATTTTTGATTGGGTATACCGCGATTGTCCCACGGCGGTCAACCCCCGGGGAATTTACCCGCAAACCAGCACGTCAATAAACGGCAACGAGTTGACCTTGCCCGAGTTTTTCGGCCAGGTTTACCCTCTCAAAGAAATTATCGATGTGGACTACTATTTGCCGGGCTGTCCCCCGCCGCCGAACCTGGTATTGAATGCAATCACTGCTGTCCTGGAAAATAAACTGCCGCCGAAAGGTTCCACGCTGGCCCACACCAACACCCTGTGTCAATTATGCCCGAGAAACGAATCCAAGCCGACGAGTATCGATATCAAATCGATCAAGAGGATCCACGAGGTCGAAGCGGACCCCAACATCTGCTTCCTGGCCCAGGGGATCATTTGTTTCGGGCCGGCCACCCGGGGCGGCTGCGGTGAGTCCTGTATCAGGGTGAACATGCCGTGCCGCGGATGTTTCGGCCCGGTAGACAGCATCGAAGACCCCGGCACCAAATTCATCTCGGGGCTCGTATCCATACTGGATACCGAAAATGATGATGATATTAAGCGAATGATTGCGGAAATAGCTGATCCGGCCGGCTACCTGTACCGCTTCACGCTGCCGGTATCCATAATAAACAGGAAAATAAGCTAGTCGAGGAACATGAACGATGGCGAAAAAACTATCTATCAATCCCATCACGAGGTTGGAGGGTCACGGAAAGATAGAGATATTCGTTGATGATGAAGGTAACGTGGAGGATGCGTACTGGCAGGTCGTTGAGCTGCGAGGCTTCGAAAGGTTCTGTCTCGGCAGGCCGATCGAGGAACTGCCGCGGATAACCCCCAATATCTGCGGCGTCTGTCCTACGCCTCACAACATGGCCAGTACCAAGGCCCTCGATGACCTTTACAGCGTCGAACCGACACCCACCGCCAAGCTTATCCGGCAGCTTCAATACAATGCGTTCATGCTGGAAGACCACTTCATTCATTTCTTCTTCCTCGCAGCGCCTGATTTCGTCGTCGGTCCGGATGCTGACCCCGCTGAGAGAAATATTCTCGGCGTTATCAGCAAGGTGGGGTTGAATATCGGCGGGCAGGTCATCGAAATCCGGAAGAAATGCCGTGAAATAATCGCCATGATAGGCGGTAAAGCTCCCCACCCGGAAGGCGGTCTGCCGGGCGGAGTGGCCAAGAGCATCAGCAATGAAGAAAGGGAACGCATCATAGAAACAGCAGATGAAGCGGTCGCATTCAGCCAATTCGCCATCAAACTATTTAAAGATATCGTTCTGGCCAACAAGAAATACCTCGATCTGGTTACCGGTGATACCTATAAAGTGAAAACCCACTATATGGGCATGGTCAATGATCAAAACAAGGTGGACTTTTACGAAGGGAAACTAAGGGTCGTTGATCCTGCGGGCAGGGAATTCGCCCTGTTCGAGCCGAGAGACTATGTCGACCATATAGGGGAGTGGGTCGAACCCTGGACCTATATAAAGCTGACTCACCTGAGGAAGCTTGGCTGGAACGGGATTTGCGAAGGCGATAACTCGTCGCTTTATAGGGTCGGTCCCCTGGCTCGTCTGAACGCGAGCGATGGCATGGCCACACCCTTGGCCCAGCATGAATATGAACTGATGTTCGACACCCTCGGGGGGAAACCGAGCCACCAGACACTGGCGTATCATTGGGCTCGCTTGATAGAAGCGCTCCAGGCAGCGGAGCGGATGCAGGAGATTGCAAACGATACCAGACTTACCGGCAAAGATATCCGTAATATGAATCTTAAACTCAAGGGTGAAGGCATCGGCTGTGTTGAGGCAGCCCGCGGTACGCTTATCCATCACTATGAGACGGATGATAAAGGACTGGCGACCAAGGTCAACCTGATCGTCGCTACCCAGCATAATGCAGCGCCGATATGTCTTTCGGTAAAGAAGGCTGCACAAGGGTTGATCCGCGGAGCGAAGGTCAGCGAAGGTCTCTTGAATATGGTCGAAATGGCTTTCCGGGCGTACGATCCATGTCTGGGCTGCGCCACCCACAGCTTACCCGGCGAGATGCCGATAGAGATAACTATCAGGGACAAGGAGCACAATATTATACGAACCGTCAGCCGGTGATAACCAGCCGCTGTTTCTACTACGTATTGCCGCTCATTGTCTCACCTCCGGTGTGTTACCATTACTGTTTGTGCTGATATTGGTGACGAGAACTCATGCTGAAAGCCAACACATAAGTTCTGCATACCGTACACGAGCTCGATGGCTTCGAACCGTTTGTAATAACTCAATGATCCACGTTTGTACTTGGTCATTCCCAGATTGATGGGAATGGAATTCCATTGCTCGTATTATCCATTCGCCAAGGCGGGGGACCGAGGGGGTGGACTGTCTATCCCTTGGTGTTTTGCCCCCTGTCTTTGAAGGGACGGGGTCAGGGGGGTAGGTAGATATTTCCGAGATAACGGCTGGTGAACGCCTGGCGTTTTCCGGCCCCTGACCAATTTCCCATTCCGCCGCTACGTGGAGCGGTTTGTTATTTCACTATTTTCCGTATACCCTGAATGAATATTCGGCCCGGGACGGGCCGGGTGCTATAATGAAAGTAGAGTATCCTGGGGGGTTAAGATATGAGCAGTCTGGATGTCGTAAAGTTCGAGAGTAAGCCGGAGCTGAAAAAACCGTATATCATCTGCGGCCTGCGCGGCTCCTTTAATAACGGCAACGCCTCGGTGGGGGTGGTGGAGTACCTGATCGACCAGTTCGACGCCGTCAAGTTCGCCGAGATGCCCGCCGCCCGCTACCACATCTACCAGATACCGGGCGTGGACAGCCTCCGCCCCAGCTTCAAGATGGAAGAGGGCATCATTACCGACGCCCAGATGCCGGTCAACGAGTTCTACTACGCCAAGGACGCCGGCTCCGGCCACGACCTCATCCTCTTCATGGGCGATGAGCCGAGCCTCAACTGGGACGAGTACGCCGGGGCGGTCGTCGAGCTTGCGCTGAGCTTCGGCGCGGAGCGCCTCTACGCCACCGGCGGCCTGCTCGACATGAGCCCCTATACCCGCGACCCCCTCATCTCCTGCACCTGCACGGATGAGAAGGTCAAGGAGGAGATCGATACCTACAGCGTCACCTGGTCCAACCGGGAGGGCATGGCCGCCTTCGGGCAGATGCTCGTCCACACCTGCCAGCTCAAGGGGCTGGAGGCCTGCAACTTCACCGTCCGGGTGCCGTGCTACCCGGAGTTCAACGTCTTTCTCGCCGAGAGTCCCCGGTCGCTCAAGGCCGTCCTGCTGCGGTTCAAGGACCTCATGAAGCTGGACCTGGACTTTGACGAGCTCGACGCCGCCATCAAGGAGATGGAGGGCAAACTCGGCTTCGTACGCCAGCAGAACCCGCAGCTCAACACGCTCATCGAGGAGCTGGAGAAGAAGTACGTCGAGATGCCGTACCGGGAGTCCCTCGACCTCTCCGCCGACGACGCCGTCCGCCTCGCCGAGGAGTTCCTTAAGAACAACGGGGACTAGCCGCCGTCTCCCCTGAGAGAAGGGGTGGTGGTGAAAGTGAGAAGCCTGCTCATCCTGAGCGTGTCGAAGGATGAGCGATAATGGATGTCATTTCCGTGAAAACGGGAATCCACGCGACGTCGCCGTTTCCGGTAGTGGACTGTCACCACGTGTCCCGCATGTATTGTCATTGCGAGGAGTCCGCTTCTGGCGGACGACGTGGCAATCTCGACCACCGTCCTCCCGGTCCGTCGTCTTCCCGTAAAGAGTTTGCCCTGAGCCGGCAAAGGGGAGGCCGGGAGGGATTTTCTATCTCCCTCTCCCT
>CAZOMF010000116.1:0-7403 GCA_964580635.1 uncultured Dehalococcoidaceae bacterium | reverse complement strand
GCCCGGCCATCCGGCCCATCGCGCTGGCGCTCGTGTGGGACGTCTGCGGCGAGGTGAGTATCCCGGTCATCGGCTGCGGGGGCATCACCGCGGCGGAGGACGCGCTGGCGATGCTGATGGCGGGAGCCAGTGCGGTACAGGTGGGCAGCGCGACGTACGCCAACCCGAAGGCGGCGCTCGAGGTGATCGAGGGCATCGACCTCTACCTGGAGCGGCACGGGCTGGAGCTGGCGGACATCACCGGGGCGGCGCGGCGATAAGCATCACGTCCCTGCACAATTCCAGGACAGATTGCTTCGTTCCGCCCGCAATGACAGGGAGCATTTTCATTGAGCCGGAACCCCCGATTATGCTATTATTTCAGGTGAGGAGACGCGGAGGGGTCGCATAGTGGTCTAGTGCGGGCGCCTGCTAAGTGCTTACCCTGGGTAACCGGGGTCGAGGGTTCGAATCCCTCCCCCTCCGCCAATCAGGGTCCGGATTCTTCATCCTCCCACCTGGAAGCGGACTCCTCAGAGTGACAGAATTGGTCACCAGAAGTCTCCCCCTCTATTCCACTCACTATCCCGACGGACCTTTCCGGCATGAAAATCGACCTGACCAAGGAACATAAGGACCTGTACCGCGCCGAGGCGAACAAGCCGGTGGTGGTCGAGGTGCCCACCCAGCACATCATCTCCGTGACCGGGCAGGGCGACCCAAACTCGTCCGCCTATGGCGAGGCGATCGAAGCCCTCTACAACGTCGCTTACAAGCTCAAGTTCGCCAGCAAGCAGGAAGGGTTCGATTTCAAGGTCATGCCGCTCGAAGGACAGTGGTGGGCCGACGACCCCGCCGCCTTCGCCGAGGGCGACCGGGGCAACTGGAGGTGGCGAATGTTCATCGTGATGCCGGATTTCATCACCGAAGAGGCTTTCGCAGCGGCCATCGAAGCGGCGGGCAAAAGCAAGGAGCTGCCTGCCCTGGATAAAGTAGCCTTCGAGACCATCCACGAAGGGCCGGCGGCGCAGCTACTGCACGTTGGCCCATTCGCGGCGGAGGCGCCGACCATCGAACGACTCCGCTATTTCATTTCAGAGACGGGGCACACGTTCGACAGCCAGGTGGAAAAACACCATGAAATCTACCTGAGCGATGCCCGCCGGACGGCGCCGGAAAAGCTGCGGACCATTATCCGCCAGCCGTTCCACTAGCCACCGTACGGACGAGCGTATCAGTCAGGGCCAGCGTAGTTCCCGGGGACAACATGCCAACATATTACATATGGACAATCGGGTGCCAGATGAACCGGGCGGAGAGCGACCGGCTGGCGGGGCGGTTCGAGGAGCTGGGCTACACACCGGTGGACAAGCCGGGCGAGGCCGAGCTCATCGTAGTGAACAGCTGCGTGGTGCGGCAGAGCGCCGAGGACCGGGCGGTCAACAAGCTCGACAACCTGCGCATGGTGAAGAAGATCAACCCGCTCGCGCGCATCGCACTGACGGGGTGCCTGGTGGGGGAGGACGCTGACAGGCTGCACAAACGCTTCCCTTACGTGGACTGGTTCTTCCAGCCGGGCGAGGCACCGCCGTGGCTCGACGGGCCGACGACGAACCGATTGCCAGCCAAGGTGAAGGTCAGCGAGACGGTCGCCATCAGCCAGGGGTGCGACAACTTCTGCACGTACTGCATCGTGCCTTACCGGCGGGGAAGGGAGCGGAGCACGCCGCTCGACGACATCGTCCGGGAGGTGAACGCACTGGCGGAGTGCGGGGCCAAAGAGGTGACGCTGCTCGGGCAGAACGTGGACTCCTGGGGGCGGGACCTGCCGGGGAAGCCGGACCTGGCGGATTTGCTCGGAGCGGTGAACGAGGCGCCGGGCCTCAAGCGGGTCCGGTTCCTGACCAACCACCCGAAGGACATGAGCCTGAAGCTCGTCAAGGCCATTGCGCGGCTAGACAAGGTGTGCGAGCAGATCAATTTACCGGCCCAGGCCGGGAGCAACGACATCCTCAAGGCGATGCGGCGCGGCTACACTCAAGAGCAGTATCTGAAACTCATCAGTACCATAAAAGAGAATATACCGGGCGTGTCCATCAGCACGGACGTTATCGTCGGCTTTCCGGGGGAGACGGACGAGCAGTTCCGGGAGACGCTCGATTTGCTTGGCAGGGTCAAATTTGGTACAGTGCATGTAGCCGTCTACTCGCCGCGGGAAGGGACCGTGGCCGCCCGGGAGATGGCGGACGATGTGCCCGCCACCATAAAAAAGGAACGTCTCGCAGCAGTCGAAGCGTTGCAGGAGACCGTCCAGACGGAACTGAACGGAACCATGCTGGGGGAAACGGTGGAGGTGCTGGCAGAGGGCAGGAGCAAGGGCAAGTGGTACGGCCGCACCCGTACCGACAAACTGGTATTTTTCACCGAGCGCCGTGATATGAGCGGCGAACTCGTGCACATCAGGATTACAAAAACCAGCCCCTGGTCACTCCAGGGGACCTACGTGGAGAGGGAACATACCGAGGAGGAACCATGAAAAAATACGTCAAGATAGGTCTTATCCTGGCGGCAGTCATAGCCGTGCTCGTACTGTTGAGCGGCTGCCTGCCGGCGTCCACCACCAGCGCGACCGGCGACACCAGCTCCTCCAGCGGCTGGAACAGCACCTGGCCGATGCTCGTCTTCCTGGCGGTCATCTTCGTGTTCTTCTGGTTCGTGATGATCCGCCCGCAGCGGAAGCGCCAGAAAGAGCACCAGAACATGATGGAAGGGCTCAACAAGGGAGACAGGGTCATCACGGCCGGCGGCATCTACGGGACCATCGAGAGCATCGCCGAGGAGAGCGTCGTTCTCAAGATGGAAGGCGGCCAGACCATCCGGGTGGCACGCAACAGCGTGGCGGTCGTCCGGGAAAGATAACCGTATGAACGTGGACCGGTTGACCGACGAGCAGATCGACCCACCGGTACGGGCGGCCCTGGCGGAAGACACCTCCCGGGGAGATATCACCTCTGAAGTGGTCATTCCACAGGGCCTGTTCGGCAAGGCGCAACTGCTCGTCAAGCAGCGGGGCGTGCTGGCCGGGGCCGGCGTGGCCGCCCGAGTCTTCCGGCTCGTCGACCCGGCGCTCGTCATCAAGGGCTATATCGAGGACGGGGGCATCATCGAACCGGGGGACGTCATCGCCGAGATCACCGGCAGCGTAAGCAGCATCCTCAAGGCAGAGCGCACCGCCCTCAATTTCATCCAGCGGCTCAGCGGCATCGCCACCATGACGGCGCAGTACGTGGCCGAAACGCAGGACCTGAAAGCCTGCATCTACGATACCCGCAAAACGACGCCGGGGATGAGGATGCTGGAGAAGTACGCCGTACGTATGGGAGGCGGCACCAACCACCGGCTCGACCTGAGCGACGGCATCCTCATCAAGGACAACCACATCGCGGCGCTGCGGGCGACCGGCCTCACCGTGAAGGACATCGTCACGCGGGCTCGCAAGAACGCCCCCGCCGGGACGACCATCGAGATAGAGGTCACCACCACCAAGGAAGCCGCCGAGGCGCTCAAGGCCGGGGCGGACATCATCATGCTCGACAACATGGACCCCACCGAGATGAAGCAGGTGGCGAACATGGTGCACGGGCATACCAAACTGGAAGCTTCAGGGGGCATCACCCTGGAGAACGTCCACCAGGCGGCCATGACCGGCGTGGACATCATCTCCATCGGGGCGCTGACGCACTCTGTGAAGGCGCTCGATATCTCGCTCGAGGTATCGTCCCAGACCATGAACCTGCTCTAGTCCGGCCGGACGAGGCCGTGGGCGGCGAGCAGGGGGCGGTCGTTCAACAGCTTATCGGCGGGGCCGTCGGCAACGATGCGTCCCGCGTCCAGAACAACCACGCGCCCGCAGAGGGCTGAGACGAACTCCAGGTCATGCGTGGCGATGACGCGCGTTACCGGCAGGGAGCGAAGCAGCTCGACAAGCCGCCACTTGCCGCGAGGATCGAGGTTGGAGCTCGGCTCGTCCATGACGATGACCTCCGGGTCCATGACGATAACCGAGGCGATGGCGACGCGCCGCCGTTCCCCGAAGCTGAGGTGGTGCGGGGCGCGCTCGGCGAAACCGGTAAGCTCCACCTTTTCCAGCGCGTCCGCCACGGCGGCACGGACCTTCTCCTCCGGCCAGCCCAGATTGAGGGGGCCGAAGGCGACGTCATCGAAGACGGTGGCGGAGAAGAGCTGATCGTCCGGATTCTGGAAGACAACGCCCACCTTGCGCCGGACCTCTTTCAGGTTGTCCTCGGTAATGGGTCCACCATCAACCATGACGCGGCCATAACCGAAAATGATGCCGTTGAGGTGGAGCAGGAGCGTCGATTTGCCAGCGCCGTTGGGGCCGATGAGGGCCACCGACTCGCCGCGCCCGATGCCCAGGTCGATACCGTCGAGGGCGCGACGGCCGTCCGGATAGCGGTAGGAGAGATTTTCGAGGCGGATGATCTCGTCCGTCAAATGGCCCCCAGGTGCGCCAACGTGGTAACGGCAATCACCGCAGCGCCGGAACCGGCCAGGAACATGACATCAGCGGCGGTGAGGGCGACCCGCCGGATGCTGCGGAGGCTGCCATCGTAGCCGCGCGAGAGCATGGCGTTGTAGATGCGCTCGCCGCGCTCGTAGCTGCGGATGAAGAGCGTGCCGGTCATCGCGCCGACGGTGCGGATGCGGTGGCGCCGGGTTCCGCCGCCGTAGGCCCGGCTGTCCCGAGCGGTGCGGAGACGGCCCACCTCCTCGACCAGCACGAAGATGTAGCGGTACATGAAGGAGAGAATCATCACCATGATACGCGGCAGGTGGAGACGTTCCAAGCCGCGAAGAAGATCGGTGAGGCGCGTGGTGGCGGAGAGCAGAATGAGGGCGACGATGGACAGCCACGCCTTGATCATGATGCCGAGGAAAATAAACGTCCCTTCCCGGTAGACGGTAATGTGCCAGCCGCCGAGCGATACCTGAGCGAGGGTACTGCCGGGGTGAAAAAACGGGACGAAAACGGCCACGAAGAAGACGAAAGGCTCGACGATAAGGGAGCGTTTTACCAGGTAGCCGAGCGGCGTGCGGGAGACGAAGGCAAACACAGCGACGAGCACGAAGAAGGCGCCGTAGGCCCACCAATGCGGCGGTTGGGTAATCGCCACGCCGACGATGAAGAGCAGCACAGCCAGGAACTTGACGCGGGGGTCCAGCCGGTGGACGAAGGTACCGGCGTCCTGGTAATGATCGAGTGAAGGGGTGGTCACCGGAGAGCTATCCCGCGTCCGCCGACCGATGGGTCACCAGCTTGCCGAGTCCGTACACAAGACCAAAGAGGACGGCCGTCCCGAGGATGCCGGCCAGAATAGTCGCGAGGGCTTCATTGTGGATACCGGGGAACACGTAGCCCGCGATAATCTGGAACGGCGATCCGTGCTCCAGCCCGACGAAGCCATGGTTCTCGGCCACCTTTTCCAGACCGTCCGGCGAACCGGACGCCAGCGGCGACAGCGCCGCGAGGACGATACTGATAAAGAGCGAGACCTGCCACCACTTCAGCTTCTTCATTCCCATACCTCCAGCCTTTGAGATTTACGGGGCTGCCAGAGGTCTGCCCGGGCGACGAGGACAAGACCGAGCGCGGCAGCGGTGACGAGCCCTTCGCCGATGCCAATGAGGACATGGACGCCGACCATGGCGGGCAGAACGATGTGGAGCGGAGAAGCGCCGGAGAAGGCGAGCTCCAGCGAAGCAGCCACCGCGGCGAGCACGACGGAAATCCAGGCGGCGCTGAAGCCGGCCGTGAGACGAACGCGGCGGCTCTCGCCGAAGAGGGCGGTGATGAGCCGGTAGCTAAAATACGAAGTAAAGACGGCGACGAGTCCCATATTGAAGATGTTGGCGCCCAGCGCGAGCAGACCGCCGTCCTGGAAGATGAGACTCTGGGCGATGAGGACGCAGGCCATGATGAGGGTGGCCGCCCAGGGACCGAGCAAGATGGCAGCCAAAGCAGCACCGAGGACATGACCCGACGTGCCGCCGGCCACCGGGAAATTGAGCATCTGGGCGGCGAAGATAAAGGCGGCCAGAACGCCCATCAGCGGAACCTGCTTTTCCTTAAGCTTCCGGTTCACCTGGCGGACGGCGACACCGACGCCGGTGGCGGAAACGGCGCCCGTCGTGGCCAGCGTGGCAGCGTTAAGAAACCCATCCGGTATGTGCATAGCCTGCCTCCCCTATTCGTTACAATTTCTTGCAGTTGCAACCAGTTGCAGTGAAAAGGAGAAAAATTTTTAGGGCCTCCGCCCTACTCCCCCATTATATGACCTCCCACCAAGGATTTCAACCGTTTGCAGATGCAACTGTTTGAAATAATCCTGAGTCACAAACACAAAAGGAACCGGTAAATAGATCACTTCGGTTACTTCGTTCGCTCCCAATGACGTGCGAGGCAGAGTTTTTACGAGTAGAAAAATCAACCCCGGGGGAACTTGTCGCGGCTGTCGAGCATCACGGTGACCGGGCCGGAATTATGGATCTCCACATCCATGTGCTGTTGAAAGCGACCGGTCCCGACCGGCAGGCCGCTGCGGCGGGCGAGTTCGACACAGTAATTGAAAAGACGTTCCGCCTCGTCGGGAGGAGCAGCGGCGGTGAAATCCGGCCGGCGGCCGCGACGAGTATCCGCCATAAGGGTGAACTGGCTGACAAGGAGGAAACCCCCATTTATGTCAACCACGGAGAGATTGAACCGGTCTTCTTCATCGGAGAAGATGCGCAGGTTGACGACCTTCTGCATGATGTAATCGGCGTCCCGTTTGGTATCACCCTCGGCGACGCCGATAAGCACGACCAGCCCCGGCCCGATGCTCCCCGTCTCCTCGCCGGTGACGCGGACGCAGGCCCGGCTGACGCGCTGCACAAGGGCTTTCACGCCGCGCTCTTGCTCGCCTCCGAACCGGACCCGGACGATGACGAACCGGAATCCGATGACTTAGACGAAGAAGTACCGGCGCCGGATGAGCCGGAGGAAGAAGCATCCCGGTGGTCGGTCACATAAAAACCGCTGCCCTTGAAGATGATAGGGGCAGGATGAAAGACCCTTTTCGCCGGAGCCTGGCATTCCGGACAATCTGCCTTAGGTTCGTCGTGGAAACTCTGCTTTTTCTCGAAGCGGTGCCGGCATTCCGGGCATTCGTATTCATAAATGGGCATCCGTGGTACCTCGCGTTGACGTGTCCTCTATTTACCAGTTTACACGAAGCGTCGTCAACGAACAAGGCGCGGTCCGCCAGCGAGCGTGGATATTGTCCGGTGCGGCGGGCTTCTGGTATACTTGAAAGACAAGCCCCCATCGTCTAGAGGCCTAGGACACCGGCCTTTCACGCCGGCAG
>CAZOMF010000115.1:0-7530 GCA_964580635.1 uncultured Dehalococcoidaceae bacterium | reverse complement strand
CCGCGGCCGGGCGGCAGCGCTCCGCCGCCTCCTTGAAGTTCCGCCCGAAGGCCGGGACGTGGAAGCCGAGCAGGTCGTTGCCGAGCAGCCCGGCCACGATTTCATTCCGCCAGGGACAGGCGCGGAAAACCTCCCAGGACGGCCACGGGATGTGCCAGAACTGCCCCACCGTCAGGTCCGGTCGCCGCTCCTTGAGGAAGGCCGGCAACAGCGCGAAGTGGTAGTCCTGCACGAGCACCACCGCCGGTTCGTCTGCGGCTTCCTCCAGCACGGCCTCCGCGAAGATGCGGTTGACGCGACGGTAGGCCTCCCAGGTGTCCTCGTTAAAGTGAGGACGGACGAAGGCGGTGTGACAGAGCGGCCAGAGGGTCTCGTTGGCGAAGCCGAGATAGTAGCCGCTATGGTCCTCGTCGGAGAGCCAGACGCGGCGCAGCGTGTAGCAGGGATTGTCCGGCGGTACGGCGACCCGGTCGTTTCCGTCCACCGCCTCCCGGTCCGCTTCCCCGGAGCCGAGGGCCACCCAGCAGCCGCCGGAGGCCTGCATCACGGGATCGAGCGCCTCCGTCAGGCCGCCGACCGGCCGCGACCAGGTGATACCGCCGCCGGCGGGGGCATGAACGTACGGCTCGCGATTGGAGACGACGATGAGACGCCGCTCGCCGAGGCGCTCCCGCACCATATCGCCGAGCATTCTCTTGTTCCAAATCTGCCCTTCCGTCGTCATCGCTGCACCCCCTTTTGTCAGCCTACCGTCAGCTCCCGGCAGCTGTCAAGATGGCGATGCGGACGTACGCCGGCGCCGCGGCTGCCACTTCCCGAGGGAGAACAGTTTCGGGAAGAGGGCCTTGCGGATCTCCTCGACAGCGAAGAGGCTGCCCCCGGCCGCCAACACGATCAGCCAGTCCTGCCAGGTAAGGGCGACGGTGTGGAAGCTGACCTGCAGCGCCGGCACGTAGATGACGCAGACCTGGAGCGCCACCGCCACCGCCACGGAGACGGCCAGCACCTTGTTCCTCAGCAGGCCCAGGGAGAACACCGTACGCTCGTCCGAGCGGGCGTTGAAGGCCCGGAACCACTCGAAGGTGACGATGGTGGTGAAGGCGAGTGTGCGGGCCTCGTCGATGCCCTGGTGGTGGAACGCCCAGCGGAACACGATGAACGAGCCGAAGCCCATCATCAGGGACATGAAGAGCACCCGCAGCACCATGCCGGGGAAAACGATACCGACCGAGGCGTGACGCGGCGGCTGTTCCAGCTCGTCACCGGACTTGGGCTCGACGCTGAGCGGCAGCGCCACCGCGGTGTCCGTAACGACGTTGTTCCAGAGTATCTGCACCGGTAACGCCGGCGTCTGGCCGACGAAGAAGATGGAGAGGATGAGCGCCAGCAGCTCGCCGATGTTGGTGCTGAGCAGGAAGAAAAGGACGTTGCGGAGCCGGTTGAAGATGGCGCGCCCCTCGTCCACGGCGGCGACCACCGAGGCGAAGTTGTCGTCCGCCAGGGTCATGTCCGCCGCTTCCTTGGCGACGTCCGTGCCGGTGATGCCCATGGCGATGCCGATGCTGGCGGCCTTTAGCGCCGGGGCATCGTTGACGCCGTCGCCGGTCATGGCGACGATGTGTCCGCGCTGCTTGAGCGCGGTGACGATGCGGAGCTTCTGGATAGGTTCGATGCGGGCGAAGACCGTAATGCCCTCCACCTCTTCCGCCAGCGCATCATCGGACATGGCGGCGAGCTCCGGACCGGTCACGGTGCGGCCTTCCGGCAGCCCCAGTTGACGGGCGATGGAGCCGGCGGTGACCTGGTTGTCTCCGGTTATCATGATGACGCGGATGCCGGCCCGGCGGCAGAGCCGGACGGCTTCGCGGGCCTCTTCCCGGGGTGGGTCGGCCATGCCGGACATGCCCACGAAGACGAGCTGCCCCCGGATGTGCTCCTCGTCGAGCTCGGCCGTTTCGTCGGGCAGCTCCACGTAGGCGGTGGCGATGACCCGCATGGCGGCCCCGGCCATGTCCGCCGCAGCGGCTTCTATCTCCCGCCGGTCGGCCGAGGTGAGGGGCACGACGGCGCCGTTCTCCCGGCGGGCGTTGCTGAATTCCAGGATCCGCTCCGGCGCCCCTTTGACATAGGCCACCCGTCCCTTGCCCTCCGGGTGGAAGGTGGCCAGCACGGCCATGTAGAGGTTCTCGCTCTGGAATGGTATCTCGTCGAGGCGCGGGTAGTCCCGGTCGAGCGTCTCGCGGGACATACCGGCTTTGGCGGCGGCCACCACCAGGGCGCCTTCGGTGGGATCGCCGAAGATGCCCCAGGCGCCGTCCTTGCCCCGGCTTACCGTGGCGTCGTTGCAGAGCGCGCCGATGCGGAGGTGCAGGCCGAGGTCGGTATTGCTCGTTATGTCTACCGGCTGGTCGTCCCGTTCGAAGCGGCCCTCCGGCGCGTAGCCCTCCCCGGTAACGTTCGTCAGGCGCCGCCAGGTGTAGGTCCGCCGGACGGTCATCTGGTTGAGGGTCAGCGTGCCCGTCTTGTCCGAGCAGATGACCGTCGCCGATCCGAGTGTCTCCACCGCCACCAGCTTGCGGATGACGGCGTTGCGGCGGGCCATGAAGCGCATCCCGAGCGCCAGCACCACCGTCATCACGGCCGGCAATCCCTCCGGGATGGCGGAGACGGCGGCCGCCACCGCCAGCAGGAAGACCTCCAGCAGGCCCAGGCCTCGCCACAGCCCGACGGCTACCAGCACGGCGAGGACGGTGAGCAGCAGCACGACGATGTACCGGCTCAGCTGGGCCATGTTCTTCTGGAGCGGCGTCGGCTCAGGCGGCACGTCACGCAGCCCGGCGGCGATGCGGCCCATCTCGGTGCTCATGCCGGTCGCGGTCACCACCGCGGCGGCGCGGCCGTAGGTCACCACCGTACCCATGAACACCAGGTTCTTCCGCTCCGAAAGACCGAGCTCGCCGGTGAGGGGGCGGGGGTGCTTGTCCACCGCCACGGACTCGCCGGTGAGGGTGGCCTCGTCCACCTTGAGGTTGGCGGCGCTGATGAGCCGGCCGTCGGCCGGGACGCGGTCGCCGGCGTCGAGGAGGACGACGTCTCCCGGCACCAGGTCGTCGGTGGGCACTTCCTCCCGGCGGCCTTCCCGGCAGACGTTCGCCCGCGGCGCGGAGAGCTTCTTCAGGGCCTCCATCGCCTTCTCGGCGCGGGACTCCTGCACGAAGCCGATGGTCGCGTTGAGGATGAGGATGCCGACGATAACGTAGCCGTCCGTGAAATGGCCGACGATGAAGGAAATGATGGCCGCCGCGATGAGCACGTAGATGAGCGGGCTGAGGAACTGCGAGAGGAACGCCATGACGGGGGAGGTCTTCTTGCGCTCCTCGAGTTGGTTGGGGCCGTACTCGGCGAGGCGTTCCGCGACGGCGTCCGGCGCCAGCCCGTTCTCCCCGGAACCGAGGGCCGCCAGGGTCTCTTCCGCGGTGCGCTGGTACCAGGGTGCTTCCATCGCCCCCTATCGTACCATACGGCAGGCGAAGGGACTAGAGGCGGTGGAGCTTTTCTTCCGGGACCGGCACGTTCACCGTCCGGCCGGACAGCTTCACCCGGTCCCCGGCCAGAACGCACCGGACGATACCGCCCTCCGCGGAGACTTGGCAGCCGGTGAGCGCATCTTTCCCGAGCACGTGCCCCCAGTAGACGGCAAGGGCGCAGTGGGCCGAGCCGGTGACCGGGTCCTCGTCGATACCGATCTTGGGAGCGAAGAACCGGGAGACGAAGTCATAGTCGTTGCTTCCGGCGCGGGCGGTCGCGATGACGCCGCGGCCCGGCACTCGCTTCAGCAGCTCCAGGTCCGGCTTCAGGCCGCGCACCGTCGCCTCGTCGGGAAACTCCAGGAAGGCGTCGAAGCGGGTGCGGCCGGTATAGAGCGATTGGGCGCCCAATGCCTCGTTGAGGCGGAAAAGGTCGCCGTCGAGGCCCAGGATATCCTCGGCCGGGAAATCGAGCCAGATCTCCCCGCGCTCCTTCGCGGCGACGAGTTCGCCGCTCATCGTGAAGAAATGTACCTCCGTGTCGGGAGTGCCCCGCTCGAACAAGACGGCCGCCGTGGCCAGCGTGGCGTGGCCGCAGAGCTCGACCTCGCTGCCGTTGGGCGAGAACCAGCGCAGCCGGTAGCCGTCTCCTTCCGGCCAGGCGAAGGCCGTCTCCGGGCAGGCCATGACCCCGGCGACGCGCCGGTAGAACCCGTCGTCATGGGGACCGTCCAGCAGGCAGACGCCGGCCGGGTTACCGAGACAGTCTCCCTCCGCGAAGGCGTTGACCTGGCGCAGCTCGCAGTCCATTTCGGCCCTCCCTTCTCAGTGGTGGGGATGGTCGCGGGACGTGTCCGGCGGCCCGCCTGTCCAGAGGAGCGGGAAGACGATATCGCTGAAGCAGCACGGCAGCCAGACCGCCAGAAACAGGAAGACGAAGATGATCGGCAGCATCGGCAGCCAGTCCGCCGTGCCGAAGGCGGTGAACCCGAAAAGAGACGCCCAGGTGCTGAGCAGCACGTGGGTCATGTGCGGCAGCGTCGTCTTGGGGCGCAGCATGCCCAGGCCGATGCCGATGGCCGCGGCGCTGTTAACGAGCACCCACTCCGGCAGGTGGAAATACGGGACCACCTCCGTGCTCAGGAAGGGGACGTTGAACGACATGCTGACGTGCAGCGCCTGCCCCTCCAGGTACGGGATGAAGGCGTCGCTGACGGTGGCGATGCCCACCGAGCCGATGTAGCCGATGAGAATGACGAACCACAGCCGCCGCCGGCCGAACTTGCGGTACATCGCCGTGGTGACCATGGCGCTGAAAATGACGTGGAGCGGATGGAAGGTAAAGAACAGGACCTGCGAGATGTTCTGCGGCGTGTGCGCCAGGCTGACGGCCGCCATCGCCCCGATGCCGAACACCGCGCCGGTGGCGGTGAACGGTATGTGGTGGATAAGCTCGTGCCAGATGGATTTGAGCATGGTCAGGCCCCCGGCGTCGCTTTCCCGGCCCGGCGGCAGGCGCGGCAGAGCCCAGTGAATTCCAGCAGATGGCCGGTGATGGTGAAACCGGTGCGGGCCGCCAGCCCCTGCTGCAGCTTGTCGAGGCCGCAGCCGGTGAAATTCTCCACGCGCCCGCAGGACGAGCAGATGAGGTGGTGGTGGTGAGGGTTGGCGTCGCCGCGGACGAGGTACGAATGGCAGGTACCGCCGGCGTGGGTCTCGCAGACGAGACCGAGCTCGTCGAGTATCTCCAGCGTGCGGTAGACCGTAACGAGCCCGATGCCCGGGTGTTCGGCCACCAGGCGCGCGTGGAGTTCGGCGGGGGTCAGGTGCTCCCGGCTCCGGCAGAACGCCGCGATGACGGCCCGGCGCTGCGGCGTCAGCTTGTACCCGTGCTCCCGGAAGGTGCGGGCGATGTCTTTCTCGACGGTCATCCGGCTCCTAATTGAAAACGTTTTTCAATTAACACGATACCGCGGCCGCATCCCGTTGTCAAGACCGGTACGCTGGCGGCCTTTGACCCGGTATGGTAAAATAGACATCAGGCGCGTAATGTACTGTGCGAATGCGCAGCATATCCGCTCCTGACTTCCCGTTTCGGAAGGGAAACTCGGAAAAATCTTAGTTTTGCGTGAACCATGATGGAAAAGAAACCACAACTGTTGTCCGGTAACGAGGCCATCGCCCTCGGCGCGTACCACGCCGGGGTCCAGACCGCCTCCGCCTACCCCGGCACCCCCAGCACCGAGATACTGGAGAACCTCTCCAAATTCAAGGACATCTACGCGGAGTGGTCCCCCAACGAGAAGGTCGCCATGGAGGTGGCCATGGGCTCGTGCTACACCGGCGCGCGGGCCATGGTCTCCATGAAGCATGTCGGGCTCAACGTCGCCGCGGACCCGTTTATGGCGGCCTCCATTACCGGCGTCGTTGGGGGATTGGTGCTCGTCTGTGCGGACGACCCCCAGATACACAGCTCCCAGTGCGAGCAGGACAACCGCCACTACGCCCGTCTCGCCAAGGTGGCCCTGCTGGAGCCGGCCGACAGCCAGGAGGCCTACGACCTCATGGGCTACGCCTTCGACATCTCCGAGCGGTTCGATACTCCGGTCATGCTCCGCACCACCACGCGCATCTCACATTCCAAGTCCGTGGTCAACGCCGACCGGGAACGGCAGGTGAAAAAGCCCGATCCTACCTTCTACTATGACCAGAAGAAGTTCGTCATGCTGCCGGTCAACGCCCTGCCGCGGCATGTCCTCATGGAGGAACGGCTGCTCAAGCTAGCCGAGTACAGCGAGACCTTCCCCATGAACACCATCGCCTGGGGCGACCGCACGCTCGGCATTGTCACGAGCGGCATTTCCCATAATTATGCCAAAGAGGTCTTCCCGGACGCCTCCATTCTCAAGCTCGGCATGAGCTGGCCGCTCCCGAAGAAACTGATCAAAGAGTTTGCGGACGGCGTGGAAAAGGTCGTCGTCATCGAGGAGCTCGACCCCTTCCTGGAAGACAGCATCAAGGCCATGGGTATCGCCGTCGCCGGCAAGGACATCTTCCCGCTCGTCGGCGAGCTCAACACCCGCGTCGTCTCGGAGCGGAGTGCCGGCGCCGGGCTGCTGCCGGAGTCGGAGCTCGTGGCGTCGCTCGACCCGGCCCGGGGGCTGCCGCGGCGGCCGCCCCTGCTCTGTCCCGGCTGCCCGCACACCGCCGCCTACTTCACCCTCAACGTGCTCGGTCAGCGCACCAAATTGCTCGATCCCAAGAACACCGAACCGCAGGAACCGAAGATCGTCATCACCGGCGATATCGGCTGCTATACGCTCGGCGCCTATCCGCCCCTCAACGCCATCGATACGACCGCCTGCATGGGCGCCGGCATCGGCCAGGCCATCGGCATGGAAAAGGCCGGCGAAAAGAACAAGATCGTCGCCGTCATCGGCGATTCCACCTTCCTCCACTCCGGCATGACCGGTCTGCTGGACGCGGTCTACAACCAGGCCCACATCACGGTCATGATACTGGACAACCGCACCACCGCCATGACCGGCCACCAGGAGCACCCCGGCACCGGCAAGACCGCCCAGGGCGCCGAGACCTACGCGGTGGACCTGGAGCAGCTCGTGCGGGGCATCGGCGTGGAGGACGTCCGCGTCGTGGACGCCTTCGACGTGAAACAGCTCCGCAACAACCTCAAGGCGGCCGTCGACGCCCCGCAGGTATCGGTGGTTATCGTCCGTGGCGCCTGCGCCGTGCAGAACAAGCGGCGGGAGAACCCGCGTAAGGTGGACACGGAAAAGTGCGTCAGCTGCGGGTACTGCCTGAAGCTCGGCTGCGGCGCCATCCAGGTCATCGACGGCAAGCACTACATCGACCCGGCCCTCTGCGCCGGGGACATCTGCGGCGTCTGCGAGCAGCTTTGCCCGCAGAAAGCCATTTCTATCTAGGAGAGCCATGACGGTAGCGACGAAAGAAATGGACATCCTCATCACCGGCGTCGGCGGCC
>CAZOMF010000114.1:0-7536 GCA_964580635.1 uncultured Dehalococcoidaceae bacterium | reverse complement strand
TCGCAGTTGGGGAACTTGGGACAGCGGAAACAGTCCGTCCAGACCTTGCGCGGCAGCTCCATCTTGTCTATCTCGGTGAACTGCTGCTTGCGGAAGAACTCCGGCTGGTAAGTGAAGCAGAACACCGTCCCGATGCCGAGCTCGGCGGCCTCCTTCAAGCAGGCATCGACCAGTACCCGGCCGGCCCCCTGCCGCTTCATGTCGTCGGCCACGGCCACCGAGCGGACCTCGGCCAGGTCGGACCAGGCCACGTGGAGCGCGGCGCAGGCCACGACGCGGTCGCCGTCCCGGATGACGAGGAAATCACGGATGTCCTCGTAGAGGTCACTGAGGGGCCGCGCCAGCATCTCCCCGTCTTTCGCATAATCGTTGATGAGCTTGTGTATTTGAGGTATGTCCGCAATGCGGGCTTTCTCTACCTGCATCACCTGGTGGTTCCTTTCAAGCGCGTTTCCAGCGTGGCGAAGAACGCCTCCCGCGGCTTGAGCCGCAGGAACCGGGCCACCCGCGGACTGCGCCGGATGGTTATCGTGTCGCCGTCGTCGAGACGGTCGTTGATGTGGCCGTCGATGCTCAATGATGCCTCGTGGTAGGTCTCCAGCCGCAGCGTCACGATGCTGTCTTCCGAGAGCACGAGCGGAAAGGCCGGGCTGAGGTGGGGCGCCACCGGCGTCAGCAGCAGGTTTCTCGCCTGCGGGAAGATGACCGGCCCCCCGGCCGCCAGCGAGTAGCCGGTGCTGCCGGTGGCCGTCGCCACGACGACCGCGTCCGCCTTGAACACGGCGTAGGGCGCGCCGTCCACGGCGGCGGCGATGCGGACGATGCGGGCGATGCCGCCCCGCCCCACGACGACGTCGTTGAGGGCGTGGAACGTGCGCGGCTTCCCGCCGCCGGAGACGAGCGTCGCTTCCAGCATGGCGCGCTCGTCGAGCCACCCCTCCCCGGCTATGACGGTGCGGAGCTTGGCGAGTGCTTCCGGTGCGGTCAGCTCCGTCATGAACCCCAGCTTGCCGAGGTTGACGCCGATGACCGGCAGGCCGGCCCCGGCCACGGCCTGGATGCTGCGGAGGATGGTGCCGTCGCCGCCCACCGTCACGATGAGGTCCGTGCCCGGCAGCGAGGACATGGCGTCATCCGGCTCCCAGGCGGAGCACAGCCACACGTCAAGGCCGTCACCGGTAAGGCTCTTCTCCAGATCCGACGCGGTGACCTGCGCCGCCTCGACCTTGGGGTGGTAGAGAATGCCGATCTTCTTCACGGTACCAAATCCTGACGCCCCGGAGGACTAAAGGGGGAACACAAAAAGTGTAGCAACTCCCCGTTCAATCGTCAAGGCGAACGAGCCGTTCTCAGGCGCGGCGCGGACGTGTCACCGCGCCCGGCCGCTGTGATATAATTGGAGGGAGAACCTATGACCAGACCACGACACAAGGCCAGGGCGACCGCGCTCCAGGCGCTGTATGAGATAGATTCCGTCGGCCGCGATCCCGCCTCGGTCGTGGAGCGTCTCACCGGCGAGGCCGGGCTTTCCGAGGAGAACGCTTCGTTCGCGGCGGAGCTCGTCAACGGCGTCGCCGCCCGGCGCGCGGAGCTTGACGAGCAGATACGGACCTACGCGCCGGCCTGGCCGGTCGACCAGATCGCCGTCATCGACCGGAACGTCCTCAGACTTGCAATATTCGAGATTTTATTTGATAATAAAGTGCCGGTGAAAGTTGCCGTGAGCGAGGCCGTCGAGCTGGCGAAATCGTTCGGCAGTGAGACATCCGGTAAATTTGTTAATGGAGTCCTCGGTTCGGTCAGTGCCCATGCCGACCGCCGGGACTGATAAGGGGGGTTCATAGTGGCCAGCATGTTTGACAAGATCAAGGCGATCGTCGTGGAACAGCTCGGCGTCGAGGAGAAGGACGTCGTACCCACGGCCAGCTTTGTCGAGGACCTGGGAGCCGACTCCCTGGACCTGGTTGAGCTCATTATGTCCCTGGAAGAAGCCTTCACCACCCCGGACAAGAAGGTGGAGATCCCCGACGAGGCCGCCGAGAAGATCGTCACCGTCCAGGACGCCATGGACTATATCAAGGCGCAGGGCGTCGAGGCCTAGCCCGCTCCTTTCCTTCGACAACCGAACAGCACCATACCGCCGCAGGCGCACCACGTGCGCCTGTCCGTCTATCTCACCACCGCCAGCACGATCCCCGCGATGACGGCCGCCCAGACGAGCACGACCACCACGGCCGCCGCCCAGCCCATCACCCCCGGCTTCGCTCGCCGCTGCGCCCGCGCGCGGCACTCCGCCATGACCTCCGCCGGGACGAGCCGGAACACCAGGTACATTCCGGCCGGAATGATGATGATATCGTCCAGGAGACCGAGAACGGGGATGAAGTCCGGGATGAGGTCAATGGGGCTGACGGCGTAAGCGACCACCGCCCCGGCCAGGGCTTTGGCGTACCACGGCACACGTTTATCGCCGAGGGCCAGACAGAGGGCACGGGCGTCCGCCCTGAGGCGGCGGGCTTTGTCCTTCCAGCTCCGCACCCGGGTCATGCCGCGAGGGTCAGATACCCTTCGCCCAGGCGACCGCGTTGACGAAGACCTGGAGGCCGTCGCCCGTCGGCTGCGGCGCCTCCCGCGTCCAGCGGGGGTGCTGCGTCCAGCGGATGAACCGCTCCGGGTGGGGCATGAGGGCGAAGATGCGGCCCGTCCCGTCGCAGATGCCGGCGATATCGTCGAGGGAGCCATTGGGATTGTGCGGGTAGCCGGCCCCCGTGTTGCCCGCCGGGTCCACGTACCGCACCACCACGTTGAGCTTCTCCAGCACGCCGGGCGCCGCCACCAGCTTGCCCTCGCCGTGGTTGACGGGGATGTACATGCCGGTCATGCCGCGGGTGAAGACGCAGGGACTGTCGGGGTCGACTTTCAAATGTATCCAGCGGCACTCGAACCTGCCGGAATCGTTGTTGGTGAGGGTAACCGGCTGGGGGCCGTGGCCCTCCAGTCCGGGTAAAATGCCGGTCTTGACGAGCACCTGGAAACCGTTGCAAACACCCATGACGAGCTTACCCTGCGCCACGAAGTGTTTTACCTCTTCCCCCAACCGGAGCCTGATTTCATTGGCGAAGATGCGGCCGGCGGAGATGTCATCGCCGTAGGTGAAGCCGCCGGGGATGACGAGTATCTGGTAGTCGTCGAGCGAGCGTTCACCGCGGAACAGCTCGTAGACGAGCGCCGAGTCCACCGCCGAGCCGGCCGCCTCGAAGGCCACCTGCGTCTCGTAGTCGCAGTTGGTGCCGGGGGCGCGGAGCATTAACGTCCTGACCTTCGCCATCTTCTCCCTAGCAGTCCTGATCCAGTGAGACTTCATGGTTACCCATGTTTTCCGCTTCCTTCGACAAACTCAGGACGAGCGGAAAACACCCTATTAAACCGGTCATGGTGAGCCTGTCGAACCATGAGCCTGCTCTAACGATCATCACTCATCCTACCAGCGCAGCGGCGCCTGCCAGGCCTCCTTCAGGTCGGCGACGTCCGCCTCCAGAATGGTGCCGCCGAGCCGGTCGTTGACGGAGAACACCGTCTCGCCGGTCACCATGCCGAGCTCCGCGAAGGCGTTGCCGGCCATGACCGCCTCGAAAGCGTCCCGTTTATCGGGTTCCACCTCGACGATGAAGCGGCTATTGGACTCCGAGAACAGTATATAGTCGTCCCGATCGATAACCTCCCCGAGCGGCACCCTCTCTAAATAGAGCTCCATGCCCAATCCACCGGAAAAAGCCATCTCTGCCGCCGCCACGGCGATGCCGCCCTCGGAGCAGTCGTGACAGGCTTTCACCAGTCCCTGCTTCATGGCCCCGGACAGCGCGTCCATGAGCTGTTTCGCCCTGTGCGGTTTCACCTGGGGAACGCGATTGCCGGTGGCGCCGTGGTTCTCGAAGTAGTGGGAGCCGCCGAGCTCGGCACAGGTCGTGCCGACGATGTAGACGTGGTCGCCCGGCGTCTTGGCGTCCATCGAGACGGCCTTCCCCGCGTCGTCCGTGACGCCCATGGCGGAAATGAGGAGCGTCGGCGGGATACAGATGCTCTCCGCTCCGTGCTCGAACTCGTTGTAAAGGCTGTCCTTGCCGGAGATAAACGGCGTGCCGTAGACGACGGCCATGTCGTAGCAGGCCTGGGCCGCCCGTACGAGCGTGGCCAGCCGGTCCGGCTTCTCCGGGTTGCCCCAGCAGAAGTTGTCGAGCAGGGCCACCCGCTCCAGCGAGCCACCGGTGGCGACGATATTGCGCAGCGCCTCGTCGATGGCGGAGGCGGCCATCCAGTAGGTGTCGATGTCCCCGTACTTCGGGTTGATGCCGTTGGAGACGACGAGCCCCTTGGGGGAGTCGGGCAGCGGCTGGAGGACGGCGGCATCGCCGGGGCCGTCGCCGGCGATACCGACGAGCGGCTTCAGCACGCTCGAGCCCTGCACCTCGTGATCGTACTGGCGGATGACCCACTCCTTGGAGCAGACGTTCCAGGCGCTTAAAATCTTCTTCAGGTCGCCGGCCAGGTTAGCGGCGGGCGGGAAATCCGGTTCCTCGAAGCGCGTGGGTTCCCAGGCGGCGGTCTTTTCCAGTTGGGGCAGGCCGTCGTGGAGGAAGGCCATGTCGAGGTCGGCCACGCACGTGCCCTCGTAGTACAGCTCCAGCCGCTTCGTGTCCGTGTACTCGCCGATGATGGTGGCATCGACGGCGTTATCACGGAACAGCTTTAAGATCTCGTCCCGGTTCTCCGGCGGCACGGCGATGAGCATCCGCTCCTGCGATTCGGAGACCCATATCTCCAGGTAGGAAAGCCCGGCGTACTTGAGCGGCACCTTCTCCAGGTCGATGCGCACGCCCGTCTTCTCGCCGGTCTCGCCGATGCCCGAGGACAGCCCGCCGCCGCCGATATCGTGGATGCGCACGTAGAGGCCACGCTCCCGCGCCTCCAGTATGGCGTCGAGCGCCTTCTTCTCCACGATGGGATCGCCGATCTGGACGGAGGAGGATGAAATGGTCTCGGACTCCTTGTTGAGCTCGCCGGAGGCGAAGGTCACGCCGTGGATGCCGTCGCGCCCCGTCCGCCCCCCGACGAGCAGGACGAGGTCGCCCGGCCGCTGTTGCCCCTGCTGGCTCATGTTCTTCGGCATCAAACCGACAGTGCCGCAGTAGACGAGCGGGTTGCCGATGTAGCGCTTGTCGAAGAAGATGCTCCCGTTGGAGGTGGCGATGCCCATACGGTTGCCGTAATCCGCCACGCCGGCCCGCACGCCCTTGAAGATACGGCGCGGGTGGAGCACGCCCTTCGGCAGCTCCTCGTGGGGCAGGTCCGGCGGCCCGAAGCAGAAGACGTCCGTGTTCATGATGGGCTTGGCGCCGAGGCCCGTGCCCACCGCGTCCCGTATCACTCCGCCGATGCCGGTGGCGGCGCCGCCGTACGGCTCCACGGCGGAGGGGTGGTTATGGGTCTCCACCTTGAAATTCACGGCCCAGTCGTCGTTGAACTCGATGACCCCGGCGTTGTCCTTGAAGACGGAGAGGCACCAGGGTTTGTCCAGCTCCGTAGTGGCCTTCATGACGGTGCTCTTGAGCAGGTTGTCGATGACCCTACCCTCGTAGCTGATCCTGGCCTTGAAGGTCTTGTGGATGCAGTGCTCCGACCACGTCTGGGCGAGCGTCTCCAGCTCGATATCGGTCGGCTTGCGCCCGAGCTTCCTGAAATAGTCCTGGATGATGCGCATCTCGGCCAGGTTGAGCCAGAAGCGGTTCATGCTGAGGGCCATGAGCTGGCGGTCGTCCATGGCGGCGATATCGATGGTCTCCAGCTTGAAGGTGTAGCTCGCCGAGCGGTTGGCTACCTCTTCGTCGGTGACGACATGCTGGACGACGCTGTTGACGAGCAGCTTGTCCGAGATGTACTGGAGCGTCTCGCTGGAAATATCGCCCCAGAGCAGGTACTTCCTGGCGGTGCGGACGGCGGTCACGGCGCTGACGCCGAGGTCGCGGATGCCCTTGAGGACGCTCTCCTCGACCGGGTCCATGACGCCGGGGTTGTAGGCCACCTCGACGAGCCGGGCGCCGGCCGGCGCGGGCGCGGGGGTATACGTGTACTCTTCGACGATGGGGTCGGCGAGCAGGGAATCGCAGATGCGCTCCAGCTCGTCCGGGGTGAGGTCACCTTCCAGCAGGTAGACACTGGCGACGCGGACGCGGCTGACGCCCTTCACGGCGAGGTCTTGAATGTCTTTTTCCAGCGCTTCGGCCCGGGGGTCGGCAAAGCCTTCTTTGACGGAGACCTCGATTCGGTACAAGGCGGGAAATCCTTTCCGGGGACGCGCCCCGTCCTCACCCCCATTATACCGCGCGGGGCACGACATTTCACGTTCGGACGGCGCGAAAAGCAACGTATTTTTCAGGAATTTTTTTTCAGCCCGGCGCGCTTTTCGAGGCGCGCCACCAGGAAGGTTATCCATCGGCTCGGCTCGTTGGCCTGCCCGAAGTCGAACTCTCCATAAACATCGTCCACCGGCGCGGCGCAGTACTTGCCGTCCACCGCCTGACTGTGGACGTGGTCGAGCATGGCGGCGAAGGTGGCACTTTTCACGGCGTATGGAAAGAGCGAGAGCACGTCCAGCACGCGCAGCACGCCGTACTTGACCGCCGGATAGGTGAGGGCGCGGAACCGCTTCCCCACCCCGAAACCGTAGCGGTTGTCCCCTTGTTCCCAATGAGAGAGCAGGCAGTCGATGGCCCCGTTCAGGGCCGGGTCCCGGCGACGGTTTTCGTACTGGCCGAGCAGCATCAGCAGGTTGAGGTCATCCATGGGGCAGGAACCGTCGTCGTCGCCGTAGCAGTCCCAGCCGCCCCCGCGCTGCCGGTCGCGGAGCGCCGCGCGGATATAGGCGGCCACCCGCGGGTCGTCCCGGTAGCCCATCCTCGCCAGGGAGCTTACCAAAATGGCCGACATGCAGTAGTAGTGCGGCTGCACGTTGGGCGGGATGCGAAAGGTGCCGTCCGCCTGCTGGAAACCGAAGACGCCTTCCGCCTCCTCTTCAAGCCCCACGTCCTCGATGCTCAGGCCGATGTCCGCCAGTATGAACAGGTCCCAGTAGGCCTTGCCGGTCTCCGTGTAGTGGACCCGGCCGCTCCCGAGGGCGGGCAGTCCCCGGTCCCGGCCCCTGAGCCGCGCCACGAGTCCGGCCACGACGGGGTCGTTGACGGCCGCCGCGGGGTCCGGGGTGCGGTCCAGCAATTGGGATTCGACGGCGTACACGAGCCAGGGCGGCCCCTGGAGCAGCCAGTCGAGGGTGGTTTTATCCAAGAGAAACCTGCCGGAAGATGATGTCCTTCGTATTCTAACCTGTTTGCACCGCAGGGGTAAAGGCGCGTTTTCTTCCCGATGTTGTACGTTACCAGACTGCCTGCCCATTTCGCATTTTTCGTTACATTGACCGCCATCGTGATACACCATAGATAAACAAAGAACAACCGCTGACCATCACTAGCAACATTATTAGGG
>CAZOMF010000113.1:0-7542 GCA_964580635.1 uncultured Dehalococcoidaceae bacterium | reverse complement strand
GGAAACAAAACGGTAATTCTTCCAGAGTTCATGCTTTACCTCTCACGGGAACACGCCTTTTCCTGTCCGCAAACCTTGCGCAGGCGATCGACAGACCCCCGACGATCCAGAGGAGAGAGACCTCGTCGATAACGTTGTGCATGGCGGCGTTGATAATATAGGTCGCGAACGCGGCAAACAGACCGAGAGAAAGGGCTTTCATAAAGAATCCCTTGTTCTTGTGATAGGAATGGAGGAAATTGATGCCGATCGCGAAAAGCATCCACAAAAAAGCCAGCAGGGCCGGGGTCCCGTACGAGACCCAGATCCTGATGAAATCATTGTGGGGCTGCTCCACGCCCAGAACGTCTTCCGGGGTCACGACGTTGAGGTTGCTCGTGACGTTGTTCATATATTGCGCGGATACCGTCTCGAAGTCCCGGCCGCCGATACCTATGACGGGAGAGTTCATGGCTATCTGGGCCCCGGCCTGCCAGAGGACCAGCCGGCCGGCGGCGCTGCTTTCATTGGAGACACCTTCTGAGTAACGGTTTCCCTTCGCGTTCACATAAATCAGGAAGGCCCCGGTGATAGCGAGCGCGACGAACAACCACCTGGCCTTGTGCTTCGACCGCATGAAGAGGATTAGAGTAAACATCCCCGCCCCGAGCGCGTACATGCCCGAACGGGTAAAGGAATAATACTCGGCGGCTAAAATTAGGAGCGTGAGCAGGACCGTCAGCGTGAGATAACGACGGTTAATAGCCTTGAAAAAGAGCAAGGTTATCATAGGCAATAGAATGAGCGGCAACGTGAACGAGAGATCGACCGCACTATCGTTGAGGCCGATCGCCCGCCTCCCGTTGATGCTCGCGCTTCCGAAGATGGTCGCGGACATGGGCAGGAAGTTGAAGTGATAGTGCTGCATCACCGCAAACAGCGCGGAAACCGAGCACGTTACCAGTGCGACCAGTCCCAGTATCTTGAGGTCCTTTTCTTCTTCAACCACGGCCGGCACCAGCGCCAGGATGACGACGGAGGTGGATACCACGCGTGCATACTGCATGGTATAGCTGAAGTCCGTATTGACCATATCGGAAAGGAGCGCCCAGGCGAAGAGGATAAGGGCCGGGGTAAACACGCGCCATCCTTGTTTACCGAGTATCGTGCGGCGCGTGGTCAAAACCAGGTACAGAAGCATGACACCGGCGATGACGGTCCAGATAAAACGCAGGCTTACCTGGGTGTTTGAAACGTAGATAACGTAGTTGCTGGCGGTCAACTGCCCTACCAGGATACTGGCTACAATCCACACTTTCCGCTTGCCCACCATAAAGAGCGCGACCAGCTGGGCGCCCAGGATCAGCGCCAGCGGCCCGGGCAAGCCGAGCAGCAGCGACATGATAAAGGCCACGATCAACCCCATGATGATAGTGGGGGTGAGCGAGGGAGACTGCGGTTGAGGCTTCGCTACACTGAGCGTGGTCACGACGCGGCTCCTTCTTTCAAGAGGCCGGACAGCATCCCGGTATAATTTCCTCTCGTTTTGTTCCAGCGGTACTTCTCATATACGTCCGCGGCGCCGGTACCCAGCCGCCGGCGTCTTTCCGGGTCCCGGTAGAGGGCCACCACGCACCGCGCGAGGTCTTTTTCATCGCCGGGCTGATAGTACATGACCGTCTCGGGCGTGTAGTATTGCTTGATCGTCGGGATGGAGGTGACGACGGCCGGTTTGCCGAGGGCGGAATACTCGAAAAGTTTGTTGGGCATGGCCGGATTGGCACCGGCGGGAATGACCACGACGCACACGTCCGCCTCGGCGATATGGGACGGTATTTCGGCGGCGTCCAACCAGCCGGTGTAGCTGACAAACCCGTCAACCCCAAGTTGCCCGGACAGCTTTTTCAGTGCCGGGAGGCCTTCGCCGTCGCCGACGATCTTCACCTCGAGGTTCGGTATTTCCTTCAGGATATGCGGCACCGCCTTGACGAGGGTATCGATGCAGTATCTCTCCACGATGCGGCCGTGCGTCATAATGCGGAACCGCCCGTTACCGGAACCGGCTGCCTCCGGTTTCCGAAAAGTGGCTTCATCCGGGACGTTGAGGATCACGGATATTTTGTCAGGTCTGACTCCCATGTTCACCAGAATTTTCTTGCTGGCGCCCTGGGTCACCGTGACATGGTCGGACCAGACGGCGCTCGCTTTTTCCAGCAGGCGCAGGCACCTCACGATGGGATGTTTGTCCCCTACCCGGAAGCCGTCCATGAACACCTCCGGCGAGTGGTCCAGGATCTGGAGTTCGATCTTCGCCCCCAGCAGTTTAGGGACCAGCGCCGTGAAAACGAGGAAATCCGGCATGTTGTCCACCTGGATGACCTTGTAGCGCCGTATCAATGACAGCCACGACAGCTGCAAGGCGGCCAGGATGAAGAAGGCGGAGTATTCAAATATATAGCGCAGCTTGCTCGCCCGGCGGTGATCGACGGGAAGCCGGTACACGTTCACACCGTTCACCGTCTCGCGGCGTTTGTATTCCCTGTTATTCAGGCATATCACATCAGCGTCCCAGCCCGCAGCGACGGCGGCTTCCGCGTTGCGCCGGGTGGGGGTGGCGTTCGGGTAGTATTTGTGGCGGACGTAACAGATGCGGCTCATAATTTTCTCCGCGCCAGCTGGCAGGCCTTCTTCCGCCGGTAGCCGCTGACCTTGTCTTCCACCAGCTCCTGGTACACGTTGATGATGCGGCGGGCGGTGAGCTTTTCTTCCATGTACTTTATCTTCTCGCGCCCCTCGGTACGGGCGGGCGTTGCGGTGGCCAGCAGCAGCTTCCGCGCCACGTCTTCCGGGTCGTGCGTGCAGAGATAGCACCCTTCCGTGTCCCCGATGACGGAGGCGACGTCCCCCACCGGGACCGAAACGACGGGAAGGTTGCAGGCCATGGCCTCATGGACGACGACGGGCGAGCCTTCCGCCCGGGAAACGAGCAGCAGTACGTCGCCGGCGCTCATGTAGAGCGGTATCCTGTCATGGCTCTGGCCTTCCACCAGCGCCAGCTCGATATCCGGGTCCTCCCTTTTCGCGAGGGCGACGGCTTTCAGGACGATATCGTACTGCTTCTCCGGCCGGAGCGGGTTGCCCACCCACATCACGAGCTTCTTGTCCAGCGGAAGACCGAGCTGCCGCCGGGCCTCGTTTTTAGGGACGGGCTGGAACAAATCGAGGTTTATGCCGCAGGGTATGATGTGCGCGTCCGGCCGGTTCAGTGCCCGTTTCTGCTCGTCCGAGACGAGGATAACCCGGTCGACGAGCGGGGTGATATACCGGGAAGGGTAACGTTGCCAGCCGGTGAAGACCTCGAGTCCGTGATGGGTCAGGACGACCGGGCACAGGAACTGGGCCCGGGCGATGATCCCGCTGAAGACGTAGTGGGCGTGAATCAGGTCATAGCGGCGGCGCAGGAGCTTGCCCCAGAGCCGGAAAATGCCCCACAGGTAGGCGAGCTTGTGCCTGCTGCCGTCCACGCAGAGCACATCGACCTCGACGCCTTCCTTCACGAGCGAGTCGACCTGCTCCTTGACGAAGGTGCCGGCGGCGGGCTTTTCCGGGGTCGGGTACATATTCGTAACGATAAGGACTCTCACACTATTCCTCTTTTAGCGCCGGTTGATCTGGCCCGGATTGGACAGGAACAGGCCGTTAAGCGGCGTCGGATATACTTCGTAATACCGGGGGGCTACCATCCGGACGATGCTGTCGGCGACGTCCTCGAACCCCGTGCGGTTGTCTTTCTTGACCATCCCCCGTCGCTCCGCCAGCTCCTGATAGATGCGGTGCAGACGGGTCAGATAGTCGCTCTCCGGATCGGACTGACGGCGGTCGGCGCTGACGTTTTCCGGCACGTCGAGCAGGACCGAGACGTCCGGCTTGACCGTCAGGGCGAACATGAGGTCGATAAGCCGGCGCTGCAGCCAGCTGGCCTTGACGAGGGAGGACTCTATCTCCGCTGCGGCATCCGCGATGTAGCGGTCACAGATCATAATCGTGCCCCGGGTGGCCATGGGGAGCCGGACGTGGATGACATTGGCGATGACGGCATCGAGCACGGTCAGGAACGTCCAGGCCAGCCGGACGGCGGGATTCTCCAGGCGGGACGGCCGCCCCTCGGCGCCGGTTTTTTCGCCGGTTTCCTGCCTGGGACCCCGGGCTTTGGATACCAGGCGGCTGAACAGGCGGGTGAGCCCGGTGGTGCCGCAGCGGCTCCAGTAGTACCGGGTCCTCAGGCCGCAGGCGTCCAGGGCCTTTTGCAGCGTTTCGGCATGACGTGTCTTGCCGGCACCGTCCAGTCCGCTGAAGGCGACCAGGAACGGCCCCTGGGGCCGGATGTTTCCCTTCAATCGGAAGCCGCGCAGGGTAACCCGGACTACTTCATAGAGACGTTCCCAGAGCGGGAGCCGTCCGTCCCGTAGGATCTTCCGGTAAAACAGGTATTTGCTGAACCAGAACGAAACACTGAACGGCAGTTTCACCCCACCGCGGCGCACCAGGCGATCAAAATACCGGCTGGCCACCGGCGATTGCCTGAGGCCGGCGCGGGCCGCCTGGACGATGTTGTCCGGCAGCAGGCCCCTGGTGAAGACCGACTGCTCAAGGTAATGACACAGGGACAGACTGAAGCACAGACCATCGAACCAGCCGGCCTGGGTGGCCACAGACTTCAGATAGTCCCAGTCCAGCGCGCGGTGACAGCTGTTCCGTACCTTGGCGAGGTCGGCCAGGCTAAGGCACTTATTTTCGTAGAAAGCATGGGCCAGTGTGATCAAAACGGTGTCCTCGGGGGAGGGCACCCTCACCATTCCGTCGGACTCGCTGACGATCGACCGCGCCCAGATACTTTGGTCGTTCATGAACCCGACGCCCCACCCCACGCGGGAGTGGAGGTGGATATCCGAGACCGTTTCCCCGCCGTGGAACTTGCGGAACAGGAATTTCTGAGGCTCATCGAGGTTTTTCAGCTCCAGGTAGCCGAGATCCAGCAGCACCTCGCGGGCCGCAGCCTCGTGTTCCGGATGAATGAGAATATCGAGATTATCGCTGGTGTACGGGAAAGGAAGGAAACGGTCCGCAGACTTTATCATGATGCAGGGGATGCCCCGTTCCGCCCACCGGTCCCGGACGGCCACATAGCCCGCCCGGAGCGATCGCAGGACAGCCGCGTGGCTCTGGCGGGCGGCCACGAAGTCCGGAGTATGGGTAAAACCGTTCCCGTTGCACCAGAAACCCGGCGCTAAAAGGGGGTACTTGTTCTTTCGGTAAAATTTAAGCAGGGAGCCGACATCGCGGACGGAGGTATCCATCTCCTGCCCGGCTGCGAGCCTGGCGCCGACCGTGGTGAGTAATGAGACGCTGCTACCCATGAACCAGTTCCTTTCCGAAGGTCACATCGAGGATATCTCCGGCAACGGTGTCCCACGAGTATCGCGCCACCTTCCCGCGGTTACGGCACTCGTGAAGGTCTTTGGCCTTGCCGATGTTTTCCAGCAGCTCGGCAGGCGTGTCCGCGTACGCAAGGCACTCGTCTTCCGGGAACAGATCCGGCATTCTCCCGTAGCGGACGGAAACGACCGGTACGTTGCAGGCCATCGCTTCCAGGATGGAGAGCGGCACCCCGATGCATGCCCGCTCGGAGAACACGGGGAAAAGGTAGCAATCGGCCAGCTGATAGAGCTCCTGGACATCGGGGATATAGCCGTCCATCACAATGACGCCGCTCGCTTTCAACTCATCGCCGAGCGCTTGCTTGTCATCGTAGCTCCGCCCGCTGCTCACCAGCACCACCTGGGCATCCTGCTCACGACGCACGTCTTTCAGCAACTGCACGTTCCGGCTCGATGTCAGGTGTCCCACGTGGAGCACGGTAAAGGCTGCCGGGTCCAGTCCGTATTTCGCGCGCAACTCCCGCTTCCTCGACTCCGTGACCGGAGTAAATGTCTTCAGATCGACGCCGCTGGTAACGAGACCGGTATCACACCCCAGCGACCGCAGGCGCTCCATCGAAGGTTCGTGCTGGACCAGCACCTTGTCCGGTGAAAGCAGGCGGACCAGCCGCCCGGCCAGCCAGGTCATGTTCCGAGGCTGCATCGATATCATGACCACTTGCGCGGAAGGACAAAACAGCTTGAGCATCTTGCTGCGCAGAAAACTGAAGAGCGTGGCGGACGCCGTCGGTACGTAGTACACCACGTCCGGCTGGAACTTCTTCAGGAGCACGCGGAGACGGGCATCGAGGAGCAGCTTGTTGGCGTTCAGCGAAACGACGCCCCTCAGGTCCGACTTCTCGTCCGACCGCACCGCCGCCCCGAGGAGCTTATGCTCAGGCGGTATCGAGGCGAACAACGACCGCGCGAATTTCTTCACGCCTTCATCCGCCGGCAGCGAGAGATTTTCCGTGATGATGCAGACCGAATGTTGGGTCATGGGCTACGATCCTTCAAGCTTTGAGCAGGCTGCGTTTGCTGTCGGACTTCCGAAACCATTGGACGAAGCGCGGAATCCCCTCCTCGATCGGGGTCTGAGGCCGGTAACCGAGCAGGTCGGTGGCCTTGGAAACGTCGGCGAAGGTGATGGGGACGTCGCCGGGCTGGGGGGGCAGCCGCCTGATCATGGCCTCTTTGCCCAGGTTTTCTTCCAGCAGCTGGATCAAGTAGTTGAGGGCGATCGGCTGCGAGTTTCCCAGGTTGTAGACCTCGAACCCGGGCGTCCGGGAAGCCAGCGCCCGCAGGATACCGTCCACGATATCATCGATGAAGGTATAGTCCCGCTTCGAGGTCCCGTCACCGAAGATGGTGATCTCCTCGTCATTCTCTATTTTCCGGGTGAAAAGGTGGATGGCCATCTCCGGCCGCTGCCGGGGCCCGTAGACCGTGAAGAACCGCAGCGCACCGATAGACAGATTGTAGAGGTTGCTGTAGGTGCGGCAGAACAGTTCCGCCCCGACCTTGGACGCGGCATAGGGGGAAGCCGGGGAATCGACGTTCATATCTTCCCGAAACGGCACCCGCGTGTCCTCCCCGTACACGGAAGAAGACGACGCCAACAGAACGCGTTTCACACCGTTCTGATGGCACTGCTCCAGTACGTTGATGGTACCGCCGATGTTGATGCTCTGGTAGAGAGCCGGCAGTTCCAGCGAAGGCCGTACGCCAGCCCGCGCCGCCAGGTGAATGACCATGTCTATCTGATTCGTCGAGAAAACACCTTCCATGAGCTTCTTGTCCCGGATGTCCCCGAGGACGATGCGCCAGGCCGGATTCCCGGTCAGGCCGCGGATGTTCTCCCGTTTTATGGCCGGGTCATAGTAGTCGTCGAAGTTGTCCAGGCCCACCACCCGGTAACCGCTGCGAAGGAGTTTTTCCGCCACGTGCGAGCCGATGAAGCCGGCAGCCCCGGTCAACAGTACGGTCTCTTTCATGAACGATCATCTCCTTCCTCGATCTCTTCTTCTTCGGCCATAGTGAACTTCCGGCGGAGCCACTTGAAGTTCAGGATCACCCATGCCAGTGC
>CAZOMF010000112.1:0-7645 GCA_964580635.1 uncultured Dehalococcoidaceae bacterium | reverse complement strand
TCTTGCCCTTGACGATGGTCTTGCCGGTGCCGCAGATGCCGGCGATGATATCGAGGGCCTGGTCCACCGTCGTGGCGATGTAGGCGTGGCCGTGGTTCTCCTCGATGGCCGCTTTCGCCTGCTCGGCCAGCTCCTCCATCCGCTGGACGGACTTCTCCTTGATGATCCTGACCTCCTCCGCCATGTCCACCGTGTGGGGGAACTTCTCCAGGGCGTTTTTCACGTTGGCGCGGAAGCTGGTGATAGCGCGGGACAGGGCGAGCCGCAGCCGGTCGTCGTGGGCGGCGCCCATTATCTCTTTCTTGTAGGTCTTGAAGCGGGTGGGCTTGCTCAGCTGGATGTCCGGCAGCTTGAACTCCGGCATTTTGATATCAGGCATCTTGATATTGGGCATGCGGAGACCGGGCGCCCGCGGCGGGGTGGGTCGGGACGGTTTGTCATCGCTCGGTTGATGCGGTTTCTTCATCTGGCTCCTCAGACCATGGCCGCGGCGATAAGCTCGACCAGGTCCATGACGGGCACGGCGCCGCCATTCAACTCCCTGACGCCTTCCTGGAGCTGCATGACACAGCCGGGGCAGTGGGTGACGATGAGGTCCGCCCCGGTATCCAGCAGCTCCCGCGCCCGGTTGACGCCGAGCATGGCGCTCAGCTCCGGAAAGACGGCCTCGAAGCCGCCGCCGCCGCCGCAGCAGGTGGCAAAGGCGCCCTTGGTCCACTCCGGCTCGACGAGCTCCGCGTTTTCGATGGCGCGCAGGATGCGGCGTGGCTCGTCGACGATATCAAGGAAGCGCACGAGCTGACAGGGGTCATGATACGCTATCTTGACCGGCCGGGGCAAGCGCATCCGGAGGCTCCCAAGGTTCTCATCGAGGACGGTCAGCAGGTGACGTACCTTCAAATCATAGCCGGGCACGTGCTGCGGAAAGAGCGTGGCCAGCGCGTTGGTGCAGTACGGGACGATGCTGATGACCTCTTTCACGCCGTAGGACTTGAGGGTGGCATGGGCCTGCACGGCGTTCTCGGCGAACTTTTTCTGGAAACCGGCGTGGTTGAGCGGGGCACCGCAGCAGGGCTCGTGCTCGCCGAGGTAGCCGGGCTCGATGCCGAGCTTGCGCAGTACGGCGATGGCCGCCGCGAGGGGCTTGACCTCGGTACTTGCCTTGCGGCCGGTGATGTTGCCGTAGATGCCGGGCAGGTTGAGGCCGAGCTTCTTCTGGAAGCGAGCGAAGCGCATGGGAAGCTCGGAGCCGATGACGCTCCTGTCCACGCTCCGGCTGAGCGACATGAGCCGTTCGAGCTGGGCGGAATACTGGTAGCCGCACCCGGCGAAAAACACCGTCTCCGCCCGCTCCGGCAACCCCAGACCGTTCGCCCAGCGGGCGCTCTGCTCCTTGGAGACGCCAAGGATGTTCTGGTGGGACCGGATGTTGTCAGCGAGGTAGGTGAGGCCGGGAGGCACTAAATCGTCTTGCATTCGATATCCGCGTTCCGGCATGGGAAGTTACCTTATCATGATACTATGGGCCCGGCGGCGGGGGCAACCGGTCCTGCTTAATAAAAAGGTTCTCCCGTTGCCTCCCGGATCATTCCCGGCTTACCGGGTAATGGATTCCGCCCCGCGCCGGAATGACGATAGACAGGGGACAAGATACCGGCGACGAGTCGGCCGTATTTCATACCGCATTCATAGTATCCACATACGCGAACAATGTTGACAAGCGCGCCCCGTTCATGGCAGAATGCCTCAAGACTCCACCGTCAGGAGCCGCACCATCGTGAGCAGCGGCGCGACGCTCTCGACCTGAACTTGATGACGAGAGGCGAAACATGGCCACATTATTAGAAGTGAAAGACCTGGTGACCCAATTCCGCACCGAAAGCGGTCTGGTACGGGCCGTCAACGGTGTAACCTACAACATTCAGGAGCAGGAGATCGTCGGGCTGGTGGGCGAAAGCGGCTGCGGCAAGTCCGTGAGCCAGCTCTCCACCATGCAGCTCATCAATGCGCCGGGAGAGATCGCCGAAGGCCAGATCATCTTCGAGGGGCAGGACCTGCTCAAGTTCGATGCCAACGGCCCGGAGATGCGGGCCGTCCGGGGCGCGCGCATCGCCATGATCTTCCAGGAGCCGATGACCTCGCTCAACCCGGTGCTGACCATCGGCCAGCAGCTGACCGAGATGCTCCACCTCCACATGAAAATGAGCGATGACGCCGCCCGCAAGCGGGCCATCGAGCTCATGAGCATGGTGGGCATCCCGGGCGCGGAGAACCGCATCGATGATTACCCACACCATTTCTCCGGCGGCATGCGCCAGCGCGTCATGATAGCCATGGGGCTGTCCTGCAACCCGAAGATACTCATCGCCGACGAGCCGACCACGGCGCTCGACGTGACCACCCAGGCCCAGCTGCTGGAGCTGATGAAGGATATGGTGGAGCGGTTCCGGGCGTCGCTCGTCATCGTGACCCACAACCTCGGCGTGGTGGCCCGCTACGCGCAGCGCATCTACATCATGTACGCCGGGCGCATCGTGGAGTTCGGGAGCACCAAGACCATCTTCGCCAACCCGTCCCACCCCTACACCATCGGCCTGCTCAACTCCATCCCCCGGCTCGACGAGAAAGAGGGCACCAAGCTGATACCCATCGAAGGCCTGCCCCCCAACCTCATCAACATGCCCCCTACCTGCGCCTTCCTGCCGCGTTGCCCCTTCAAGATCGACAAGTGCGCCAAGGAAGTCTGGCCGCCGCTGACGCCGGTGCACGGCGAAGAGAACCACCAGATACGCTGCTATGTGGACACGAAGACCAAGGAGGCCAGGGAGTGAACGAGACTAAGAAAACCGACAACGTCCTGGAAATCCAGGACCTGAAAATGTACTTCCCGGTCACCCGCGGCCTGCTGCGGCGCAAGGTGGCCGACGTCAAGGCCGTCGACGGGGTTTCCTTCGAGCTGCGGCGCGGCGAGACGCTCGGGCTGGTGGGCGAGAGCGGCTGCGGCAAGACGACCATCGGCCGCTGCGTGCTCGGCCTCTATAAGCCGACCGACGGGCGCATCGATTTCGATGGCGATAACATCGCCCAGTACAAGGAAAAGCAGCTCCGCGAGTTCCGCTCCAAGATGGCGCTTATCTTCCAGGACCCCTACTCCTCGCTCGACCCCCGGCAGAGCGCCGGTTCCATCGTCGGGGAGCCGCTGAAAATCCACAACATGGTGGCCAACAAGCGGGAGTACCAGGACCGCATCGACCAGCTGTTCCGCATCGTGGGGCTCGACCCGTCCATGTCCGACCGCTTCCCGCACGAGTTCTCCGGCGGCCAGCGGCAGCGCATCGGCGTGGCCCGGGCGCTGGCCTGCAACCCGCGCCTCATCGTCTGCGACGAGCCGATCTCCGCCCTCGACGTGTCCATCCAGGCCCAGGTCATCAACCTGCTGGAAGACCTTCAGGACCAGAGCCGCGACCTGAGCTACCTCTTCATCGCGCACGACCTTTCCGTGGTCCGGCACATCTCGGACCGCATCGCGGTCATGTACCTGGGACGCATCATGGAGGTCTGCAGGTCCCGCGTCCTCTACGAGAACCCGCTCCACCCCTACACGCGGGCGCTCCTTTCGGCGGTGCCCATCGCGGACCCCGTCGTGGAAGAGACCCGCGAGCGCATCATTTTGAAGGGCGAGGTCCCGAGCCCGCTCAACCCGCCGGCCGGCTGCTCATTCCATCCGCGCTGCTTCATGGCGATACCGGAATGCGCGGAAGCGGTGCCGCCGCTGCGTGACGTGGGCGATGACCACTACGTGGCCTGCATCCGCGTCTAGGAAACAAAGAAAGAAGAAGACCCTGCCGGCGCCGTCATGGCGCCGGTTGTTTTTCAGCGGGCTAGCCGGTCATGCGGAGGCGCAGCCCGGAGATGAAGGCCTTGACGGCCACCGGGCAGAACTGGCTGCCGGAGCAGCGGTTGAGCTCGCGGATGGCGTAGTCCACGGAGAGGGCGGTGCGGTAGGCGCGGTCCGTCGTCATGGTATCGAAGGCATCCGCCACCGCGATGACCCGCCCGCCGAGTGGGATGTCCTCGCCGCTGAGCCGGCCGGGGTAGCCCTCACCGTCGTACCGCTCGTGGTGGGTGCGGATGTACTCGGCGGCTTCCTCCAGGAACGGGATTCCCTGGATAATGGCGGCGCCCTGCACGGGGTGCTCGTGGATGACGCGCCACTCCTCCGGACTCAGGGAGCCGGGCTTGTTGAGGATCTCGACGCTGATGGGCAGCTTGCCGATATCGTGGAGGGCGCTGGCGAACTCCAGGGACTCGGCTTCCTCCGGCGTCAGGGTGAGGAACGAGCCGGCCAGCATGGCATACTCCATGACCCGGCGGGAGTGGCCGCGGGTGTAGACGTCTTTCTCGTCCACCGCCATCGAAAGGGCGATGACGGTCTCCTTGAACGCCTCGAGGACGGTCTGGTGGAGACGGGTGTTCTCGATGGCCAGGGCGGCGGTGTTGGCGACGGTCACGGCGGTCTCCAGGTCCTCGTCCCCGAAATCACTGCCGTCCAGCTTGTTAAGCACCTCGACGACCCCGAGTATCTTGCGGTTGACCATGAGCGGCGCGCAGATCAGCGACTGCGTGGAGAAACCGGTGGTGTCATCGATCATCTTGTGGAACTTCTCGCTGCGGACGACGTCGTTGACGATGAGGGGTTTGCCCGTCCGGGCCACCTGCCCGGCGATGCCGTACTGGGTGTTGAGCCGCACCTTGCGGAGCGACTTGGAAACGGGGCCGGTCGCGGCCTCGAAGTAGAGCTCCTGGTTATTGTCCCGGAACAGCAGGATGGAGGCGGCGGAGGCATCGAGGGTGGCCTGGGTCATCTTGATGACTTCCTCCAGCACCGAGGACAAGCCGGAGGAGGCCGTCACCTTGCGGCCCGCGTCATAGAGGTGCCCGAGCTGGACATTGTTTTCCCGCTGGACGCGACCGGAAAGGGCGGCTACCATCGAGCTGTTAGGCGCGTATGACATCGTTACCTTTCACCTGTTCCGGGGACGGCCGGTCGGCGGTTGCCTGCACCGGGGTCCTGAAATAGGCCTGTTCCCGGGGCGGCAGGGCCTCGAACTCGCGGCGTACCACCCAGACGAGCTCGCTGTCACTGAGGCCGTGGACGGCGACGTACTTGGGGATGAACAGGTTGGCATAGTCCTCCATCATGTGGGTCCGTACCGGAAAACCGCGGTGAGGGAAGGCGAAGGTGAGACCGTGGAGGTGCGAAAGCCGTGAGGCGTTGTTGACGCAGTGGCCGACGAAATCGTTGCCGTTGCCGACGGTGAACACCTTGCCGCGGGCCACGCCGCAGCGCAGGACACGGGGCGGGCGTTCGATCGTCTGCTCGATGCGGGGATAGAAATCCGTGCGGTAGGCGCGGCAGATATCATAAAGCATGACGGTGAGGCGGCATATCTGGTCGTCCTTCATCTGCTGGGCGTTCCAGAGGATGAGCAGGCCGTCGCCCATGAACTTGACCTTCATGGGAAGCTCCGCCCAGACCATGGTGCGGTCGCCGCGGGTCTCGGAGGTGAGACGCTGGCGGACGGACATGAAGAACCACTCCAGGAAATTGCTGAGGAAGCTGGGGATGGCCAAGTAGGCATCCACCTGGTTGCAGAACGAGGTGAAGCCGGTGAGATCGAAGACAGCGGTGACGGCCTCGCGCTCCTGGCTGGGCAGGGACAGGTCGCCGAGGTTGAGCATACCCGGGTTGAACCGCTTGAAGTCCGCCGTCTTCATCACCCGGAGGACGGGGACGGCATCGGAGGCCTGGGAATTCTGGCCGGCGCCGGGGGGCCTGGAATGGACGCGGCGTATAATCACTCTTTTCATACGGGTTCTCCCAACCCGGTCATAGTACCTTTGGTATGGTAAACAAACCATAAACAAAATTCGCCGTGGTCTAAACATTTCGTTAACACGGGCCGAAACCGGCAGTTGACAGGGCCCCCGAACCGTAGGACAATGTGCTTGACACAAAACCGGCCGACCGATTACCATAAAGTATGTAGCGGCAAACGTTTGCCGCATCCCTGTCGGGTGGGTATGATACGTACGTTGTTCATCAGCCAGTCGCGCGAACCCCATACCGGGCTCCTCAAGGACCTGGCGGAGGCGGACATGGTCAGCTCCTTCACCCGGTACGATGACGGCGTGCTCGATGCGGTGGCGTCGGGGCGGCCGGACCTCTACCTGCTCGACATCGACGGCACGGTGGACCCGGAGGCGCTGAACGGGCTCGTGCGGCGGCTGCGGCAGGAGCGCAACCAGCCGGTCGTCGCCCTCATCTCGCGGGACCTATTGCCGACCCTCGACGCGCTCTCCGACGTGGACGACTTCGTCCTGAGCCCCTACGATGCCGACGAGGTGCTGGCCCGCGTCCGCCGGCTGCTCACCCAGACCGAAGAAGAAGCCGCCGGCGACGAGGTCATCAAACGGGACGGGCTGCTCATCAACCTGACCAACTGCGAGGTCCGGGTGGAGGGCGCCGTTATCGAGCTGACCTTCAAGGAGTACGAGCTGCTCAAGATGCTGGCGGCCAACCCGGGCCGCGTCTACACGCGCGAGGCCCTGCTCGACAAGATATGGGGCTACGACTACTTCGGCGGGGACCGCACGGTGGACGTCCACATCCGAAGGCTCCGCAGCAAGATAGAGGTAGGCGGCCGCGTCTATATAGGCACGGTACGCAACATCGGTTACCGCTTCATTCCCACCGGCTGAACGGCGCCGGGTACCCGCTTTCCGCTCTTTTTCCCCGCTTTTGCTGTCGTTCCGGCGCAGGCCGGTGCAGGCCGGATTGAGGGTGCTCTTCACTTTGGCCCGGTATTTTGCCTCCCCGGATCGTTTCGGGTACCGCGTTCCCTCGCAACAACCGGTAAAATCACGTATTCCGTAATACGGCTGTAACATTGGTAACCTTTTCGTAATAAAACTCCGTTTTTGTAACATGGTTGTAACATAACCCCGGTATAGTGGGAGGGACTACCTTACCGGACGGAGACCGAGATATGATCAATCCCGCCGATACCGCCTGGCTCCTGGTATCCGCCGCCCTCGTCCTGCTGATGACGCCGGGCGTGGCGTTCTTCTACGGCGGCATGGTGCGCCGCAAGAACATCCTCTCCACCATGATGATGAGCTTCGCCTGCCTGGCCCTCATCGGGATACTCTGGATATTCTACGGCTACAGTCTGGCCTTCGCGCCGGGGGCGCACGGCATCATCGGCGGGCTGGACTTCCTCGGCCTGCGGAACGTGGGCACGGACCCCTCCGCCGTCTATGCCACCACGGTGCCGCAGCTCGCCTTCATGGTCTTCCAGGGAATGTTCGCCATCATCACGGTAGCGCTCATCACCGGCGCCATCGTCGAGCGGGTCAAGTTCTCCGCCATCTTCGTCTTTTCCATCCTGTGGCTGACGCTCGTCTACGCCCCGGTGGCCCACTGGATCTGGGGCAACGGCGGCTGGCTGGCGAACCTGGGCGTGCTCGACTTCGCCGGCGGCGCGGTGGTCCACATCAATGCCGGCGTCTCGGCGCTGGCGCTCGTGCTGCTGCTGGGGCGGCGGCGCGGCTTCCCCCACGAGGCCATGGAGCCGAACAACAT
>CAZOMF010000111.1:0-7780 GCA_964580635.1 uncultured Dehalococcoidaceae bacterium | reverse complement strand
CACGCTCGTGGTGGACGGGCCGCTCTTCAAACAGCGGCTGGAGCTGACCGGGACGAAAGCCGTGACGCGCGGCGACCACCATTTTCTTGACATCGGCAACGTCTCACTCCGGGCGAAAGAACCTGTCCGCGAATGACGAGAATCATCGCCAGGGTCGTTTCCCAGCAGGGCACCTGCGAGGCGGGACACCGGGTCGGGGATGAGTTCGTCATCGGCCAGACGACGCCGGAGGGGCTGTGCTCGTGGGCGTTCGTGGCGCTCTTCCCCTTCGCCGAGCCGCTCGAGTTCGGTAGTTCGTTTCCCTGGGAGAAAGACCCTGATCGGGCGAGGGTGGCCTGCCCGGACCCGGACAACCCGGTGATCTTCGAGCTGCGGCGGGAAGACGAAAGGTTGAAAGCTGCTCATCCTTCGGTAAGCTCAGGATGAGCGGAAAGACCGTTTAGAACGCCAGCAGCACCAGCTGCCTGATGTCCCACCCCACCACGAAGAGCAGCAAAGCAATGGCGGGTATGAGGAGCCGGCCGGGCAGCATCCAGACGAACCAGAGCGGCAGGCCGCCCTTGAGGACGGTCATCTGAATAGGTGAGTGGAGGGCGGCGCGCATCATCGGGTTGAGCTCCACCGCGCCGAGCTTGATGGCGACGATCGTGAGGATGAGGTCGAGCACCTGGAGGCCCAGGTAGGCCACCTTCAAGCGCAGGTCGGTGCCGTCCGGCTCGCGGTGCCAGATATAGTGCCACAGGGACGTGCGCTCGGCGGTGGCGGACAGCATCGGTGACGGCATCAACTGGCTCATTCTTCGGTCGTTCCCTCAAATACCGTTTCCATCGTATCGCCAGGGGCAGGAACAGCCCATAAATCCGGCCCCGGAAAAGTAAATTCTCCGTAAACAATAGAGGCACGTTTTTTCCTTTACCGGGCGGCGGCCGGTCATATATACTTGGAAGAGACCGCCGGGAGGGGTCGTGCCGTGACTGACGCGGACCAAATCCACGAGCGCATCGAGCACCTTCGCTCCGAGATCACCAAACACAACTATCTGTACCACGTCCTCGATGCGCCGGAGATCAGCGACGAGCAGTACGACCGGCTCATGCGCGAGCTCCAGCAGCTCGAGGCGGACAATCCGCAGTTCCAATCACCGGACTCCCCCACCCAGCGGGTCGGGGCGGCGCCGGTGGAGGCCTTCGGGGTGGTGGAGCACCCGCGGCCGCTCCTCTCGCTCGGCAACGTGTTCTCGGACGAGGAACTCGACGCCTGGTACGCCCGCACCACCCGGCTCACCGGCGACCGGAAATTCGGCTTCGTGGCCGAGCACAAGATAGACGGCCTGGCGGTGGCCCTGACCTACGAGAACGGCCGGCTTGTCACCGGGGCCACCCGCGGCGACGGCTTCCGCGGCGAGAACATCACGCAGAACCTGCGCACCGTTCACAGCATCCCGCTGAAACTGCCGAAGGACGCGCCCCGGCTGCTCGAGGTCCGCGGCGAGGTCTACCTCTCCCGCGCGGGCTTCCGCAAGCTCAACGAGGAGCGCGCCGCCGAGGGGCAGCCGCTCTTCGCCAACCCGCGCAACGCGGCGGCCGGCTCCGTGCGGCAGCTCGATTCCCGCATCACCGCCAGACGCCCGCTCGCCAACTTCATCTATATGCTCGGACGCATCGAGGGCGGCGAGCCCCCGCTTACCCACTGGGAGACACTCCAGTGGCTCAAATCGCTCGGCTTCCGCATCAACCCCAATAACCGGCGCCTGAGCGGTCTGGACGCCGCCAAGGAGTTTTACCATACCTGGGTGGCGCGGCGGGAAGAGCTCGACTACGAGGCGGACGGCATCGTCATCAAGATAGACGACATCGGTCTCCAGGACGAGCTCGGGGACGTGGGACGTGAGCCGCGCTGGGCCATCGCCTACAAGTTCCCGGCCGTCCAGGGCACGACGAAGCTGAAGGCCATCGAAATCTCGGTGGGGCGGACGGGCACGCTCAACCCGGTGGCCCGGCTGGAGCCGGTCTCGGTCGGCGGGGTGACGATCTCCAACGCCGCCCTCCACAACGAGGACGACGTCCGCCGCAAGAACATCCGCGTCGGCGACACCGTCATCATCCAGAGGGCGGGAGAGGTCATCCCGGAAGTCGTGGGGCCGACGCCTTCGAGCCTGGAACGCCCCGACCGCGGACCGGAATACGACCTGCTGGACACGCTGGAGAAAAACGAACGGGGCGAGCCGCTCTGCCCGTCCTGCGGTCATCCGAGCATCGTGCGGCCGGAGGGCGAGGTGATGTACTACTGCACCAACGCCGCCTGCCCGGCCCAGGTGCACCAGCGGCTCGGGCTCTTCGCCTCGCGCGGGGCGATGGATATCCGCGGCATCGGGGAGAACCTGAGCGCCGCCCTCCTGCGGGAAGGGCTCGTCAAAGACGCCGCCGACCTCTACAAGCTGACGCAGGACGAACTCGCCGGGCTGGAAAAGATGGGCGAGAAGAGCGCCCAGAACATCCTGGCCGCGCTCGAGCGGAGCAGGGACCGGCCGCTCGCCCGGCTTATATACGCCCTCGGCATCCGGCACGTGGGCGAGGAGACGGCCGAGCTGCTCGCCGCGGAGTTCCACGATCTCGACGCCCTCGCCGAGGCGGACCACGACCGCCTGAAGCGGATCAGCGCCATCGGTCCCAAGATAGCCGACAGCATCACCGCCTTCTTCGCCGAGGAAGCCAACCGGGACATCATCCGCCGCCTCAAGGAAAGCGGCATCCGCACCAAGGACGAAGGCGGCTCCGAAGCTCCCGCCGACCTGCCCCTGGCCGGCAAGGAGTTCGTCCTCACCGGCAGGCTGGAGAAATACTCCCGACCGGAGGCGGAGGCCCGTATTAAAGCGCTCGGCGGGACAGCCAAAGACAGCGTGACGAAGAAAACGACACACGTCGTCGTGGGAGCGGACCCCGGCTCCAAGGCGGAAAAGGGTCGGAAGCTCGGCATCAACATCACCGAAGCGGAATTCCTTGAAATGATTGGTGAGTAACGCATGAAACTCGTCGTCGGCCTGGGCAATCCGGGCTTCCTCTACGCGCGCAACCGGCACAACCTGGGCTTCATGGCGGTCAACGCCCTCGCCAAACGGCTCGACGCCACCTTCGACCGCAAGCAGGGCCACGCCCGCACCGGCATGGGCATGGTCGGCAACCGGAAAATCCTGCTGGCGCGGCCGCAGACCTACATGAACGCCAGCGGCGAGTCCGTCAAGCTGCTGCTGGACAAGTTCGACATGAAACCGGCCGACCTCGTCGTCATCCACGACGACCTCGACCTGCCGGTGGCCAAGCTGCGGCTCCGCCTCGGCGGGGGATCCGGCGGGCACAACGGCATCGAGTCCATCATCCGGCTGCTCGGCACCAATGAGTTTTATCGCGTGCGCGTCGGTATCGGCCGGCCGGACGCGGATGCCGGCAAGGAAGACGCCGTCATCAGCTACGTCCTCAGTGACTTCACCCGCGACGAGCGCAAGGCCGTCGATGCCGTACTATCGGACGTCTGCGAGGCCGTCATCACCCTCTTCAAGGAGGGTATCGCCGCCGCCATGAACCGGTTCAACTAACCGCTTTTGTGCCCCCATCTCCACCAATGGTATACTAATCTACGATGAACGAGGCGTTTACCTTCATCGGCGTCATCGGCGGGAGCGAGGTGCCACCGGATATCGCCGCCCAGGCGGAGGAAGTCGGCCGGGAGATAGCCCGGCGCGGCGGCACCGTCGTCTGCGGCGGGCTCGGCGGCGTCATGGCGGCGGCCTGCCAGGGGGCCACCAACGCCGGCGGTCTGACCATCGGCATTTTACCCGGAGACTCCCGCGCCGCCGCCAACCCGTGCGTGCGCATCCCCATCGTTACCGGCATCGGCTATGCGCGGAACGTGGCCGTCGTGCGGACGTCACAGGCGATCATCGCCGTGGACGGCTCCTACGGCACGCTCACGGAGATCGCCTACGCCCTCCAGGCCGGTATCCCGGTGGTGGGGCTCGGCACGTGGCGCGTCAGCCTCGACGATCGTGACGACGACGCTATCCACCGCGCCAACACCCCGCAGGAGGCGGTCGAGAAAGCGTTTTCGCTGGTGAAACCATCGTGATGAAGACAAGGGACCATATCATGCCGCTGCTGACGGTTTTCGTGGCCTCCCTTGCCGTGATAATGATGGCTCCCGCCTGCCGTACCGATTCCACCCCACCGCTCCCGGTCTTCACGTGGGACATTCCCCTCCCCTCGAACGAGACCACCGCCGCCGAGCTGACCCTGCCCGCCGGCGGCCAGGCGGTCGTGCCGGTGACCCTCATCGCGACCCGGGAAGAGGACCTGACGGTGAACCTGAGCATGGACTACGAGGAAGGCTTCCCGGAAGGCATCCAGGTCGTCTTTTCGACGCCCTACGAGGACATTTCCCTGCCGGCCGGCAGCCAGCACATTTCCAAGGTCACCTTTACCGCGTCCCGCGACGTCCCTCCGGACGTCTACCGCACCCATATCGTCGCCACGCTCGGGGCACCGGTCGACGGGATAGCCGGTATCGCCCGGGAGATCGATATCCGCGTTACGGACCAGTCACACTAAAGCAGGAGAAACGGAGAGGCCCATGTCAACGATAGAGACGGTCAAAGCCCGGGAAATCCTGGACTCGCGGGGCAACCCTACTCTTGAAGTAGAGGTTGAGCTCGTGGACGGCACGGTCGGCTACGCCGGGGTGCCCTCCGGCGCCAGCACCGGCAAGCACGAGGCCGTGGAGCTCCGCGACGGCGACGCCTCCCGCTACGGCGGCAAGGGCGTGCTCAAGGCGGTCGCCAACGTCAACGGGCCCATCGCCGCGGCGATCACCGGCAAGCCCGCCGCCGACCAGGTGGAGATAGACCGCACCCTTATCGACCTGGACGGCACGCAGAACAAGGGCAACCTCGGGGCCAACGCCATTCTGGGCGTCTCGCTGGCCGCGGCCCATGCCGCCGCCAACTTCATCGGCCTGCCGTTCTACCGCTACCTCGGCGGCGTGAGCAGCTACACGTTGCCCGTCCCCATGATGAACATCCTCAACGGCGGCAAGCACGCCGATAACTCCACCGACCTCCAGGAGTTCATGGTCATGCCCACCGGCGCGCCGACCTTCACGAAGGCCATGCAGATGGGCGCCGAGGTCTACCATGCCCTGAAGAAGGTCCTCAAGGACAAGGGCTACAATACCAACGTCGGCGACGAGGGCGGCTTCGCGCCGTCCCTGAAAACGAACCGGGAGGCCGTCGAGGTCATATTGGCCGCCATCGAATCGGCCGGCTACAAGCCGGGGACGGACTGCCATATCGCGCTCGACCCGGCCTCCAGCGAGTTCTACGAGAACGGCAGTTACGTGCTCGCCCGGGAAGGCCGCACGCTGACCGCCGCCGAGATGGTGGACTTCTATGCTAAATGGGTCGGCGAGTACCCCATCATTTCCATCGAGGACGGCATGGCCGAGGACGACTGGGACGGCTGGCAGCTCCTGACGAAGAAGCTCGGGAACAAGATACAGCTCGTCGGGGACGATTTATACGTCACCAACGTCAAGCGCATCGCCCAGGGCCTCAAGAAGAACGCCTCCAACTCCGTCCTCATCAAGCTCAACCAGATCGGCACGCTCACGGAGACCGTCGAGGCCGTCCGCATGGCGCAGCAGGCCGGCTGGTCGGCCGTCATCAGCCACCGCTCCGGGGAGACCGAGGACACCACCATCGCGGACCTCGTGGTGGCGATGGGGACAGGACAGATAAAGACCGGCGCGCCCTGCCGCGCGGAGCGGACCGCCAAATACAACCGGCTGCTCGCCATCGAGGACGAACTCATCGGCTCGGCCAGTTACGCCGGAATGAAGGCGTTCCGTACCGTGCGATCATGACGACCGGCCTGAAACGGAGAAACCAGAACGGGATGACCGCGACACTCCGAAGCTACAACATACAAGACGACTTCGAAGCGATCGGCGAGTTCCTCGCGGAGCACTACCGCCCGGACAACCGCGACGGTAACTTTCTGAAGCCCGCCTGGGCATATATCCACGGCCACCCGTGGCTCGATGAAACAGCCCTCGACCGCTTCGGCGTGTGGGAGGACAATGGCCGGATTGTGGGCGTCGTCCACTACGAGCACAAACCCGGTGAAGCGTTCTTCGAGATCACCCCGGACCACACCGAGTTGAAACCGGCCATGCTCGACCACGCCGAACGGTATCTTTACGGCACGGCGGAAGACGGACGGCGGTACCTGAAGGCCTGGGTAAATGATTTCGATACGGAGCTGCAAGCGCTCGTGATCTCGCGCGGCTACGCGAAGGACGATTCGCCGGCCCGCCCGATATCTCGTCTGCGAATACAGCAGCCCTTCCAGCCGGATACATCCCTGCCGGATGGGTTCCGCCTCTCCAGTCTGGCAGAGGAGAACGATCTGGACAAACTCAACCGGGTACTCTTCCGGGGCTTCGACCACGGCGAGGAACCCCCACCCATCGACTATGCCGCGCGCGAGAAGCAGCAGACAATGCCGGACTATCGGAAAAACCTGAACATTATCGCCGTCGCACCGGACGGCCAGTACGTCGCATACGCCGGCACCTGGTTCGTCGCTAAAAATGAATATGCGTATATAGAACCGGTCTGTACGGATCCGGCCTACCGCCGCCGAGGACTCGGTCGGGCCGCCGTACTGGAAGGTGTCCGCCGCTGTGCGGCACTCGGTGCGAGGATCGCTTACGTTGCGTCCGTCCAGCCGTTCTATCAGACGATGGGCTTTACCAGAGTCTTGACCTGTCAGGGTTGGATCAGGTACCTGGATGACCCATTGGGAAGGACAGCATGACGGAAATCAGCCCCGGCATCCACTGGCTCAAGCTGCCGAACGCAGCGGAGGACTCCAGCCTCTCGCACGTCAATATCTACCTCTTCCGCGGCGATAACGGCTACCTCATCGTGGATGCCGGCTGGAATACGGACTCTTCCTTCCACACCCTCCACAACTACCTGGTGAAGAACTACCTGGGCTTCGAGGACATCAGCCAAATCTTCGTCACCCACGCCCACCCTGACCACTTCGGCATGGCGGGACGCATCGCCAAGCTCTCCGGGGCGCCCGTCGCCATGCACCCGCTCGAACAGGCGGAGATTGCGCCGCGCTACGTCCACATGGAGGAGCTGCTCCATAAGACGGACGTCGCGCTGGTGGCGAACGGCCTGTCCCACGACGAGGCCACCCGGCTCCGGGACGCTTCGCTGGGGATGCAGAACTACGTCGTCCCCGCCGAGCCGGACTGGCTCCTGCGGGAAGGCGATACCGTCACCACCGGGGAGTTTACCTTCCGCGTCATCTGGACGCCGGGGCACTCCTCCGGCCACCTCTGCCTTTACGAGGAAGACAAGAAGATACTCGTCTGCGGCGACCACATCCTGCCGAGCATTACCCCCAACATCAGCCTCCATCCGCTCGCCATCGAGAACCCGCTCGGGCGCTACCTGGAATCGCTCAAGCAGATGCGCAACCTCGAGGTAACGATGGTGCTGCCCGGCCACGACCAGCCCTTCGAAAAGCTCGCCGACCGCGTCGATACCCTCCTCCACCACCACGACTGGCGCAACGCTGAGATACGCGCCGCCATGGACGGCAACAAGCCGACCACCGCCATCGCCATCGCGCGGCGCATCCGCTGGGCGACGAAGTCGAAGTTCGAGGACCTGCCGGCGCTCCACCAGCGCATGGCCGCCTTCGAGACGATGGCC
>CAZOMF010000110.1:0-7784 GCA_964580635.1 uncultured Dehalococcoidaceae bacterium | reverse complement strand
CCCCGTCTTACTACCGTCATTCAGTTACGGCACACTATACCCCGCGTCGTTAGCGGTGTCAATTCGTCTCTCCGGCTTGGCGGCCCTTTGTGTGCGGCGTGCTGGCGGCGGGGCCGGTTGTCGTGTACCATGGAGGTGTGAACGCGGAAAATCCCCCTGTTTCCCCGGAGGGTACGTGCACGCTGGGCTCGTCGACGGGACGGCGGGTGCTGGCGGCCACGCTGCTCGCCAGCGCGGCGGCGTTCATCGTCTGGAGCGCGGTGTCCGTCGCCCTGCCGGCCATCCAGAGCTACTTCAACACCAACGTCGCCGGCATCCAGTGGGTGGTCAATGCCTACCTGCTGACGCTGGCGGCGTTCCTGCTCATTGGGGGCTCGCTGGGAGACCACTTCGGCCGGAAGCGGATATTCGTCACCGGCATGGCCGTCTTCGCCGCCGGGGCGCTCGGCTCGGGGTTCGCGCGTTCGCTCGGACTGCTCGTCGGCCTCCAGGCGGTACAGGGCCTCGGCGCGGCGCTGATGGTGCCGCAGAGCCTGGCCATTATCAGCGCCTGCTTCCCGGAAGGGGAGCGTGGCCGGGCCATCGGCGCCTGGGCGGGCATTTCCGGGGGCATCGCCGCGCTCGGGCCGTGGCTGGGCGGCTGGCTCGTCGATAGCTTCGGCTGGCCCGCCGTCTTCTGGATGGTCGTCCCGGTGGTAGTCCTCGCGATGCTCGTTACCTTGCGCTACGTCCCGGAGAACCGGGACCCCGCCACGGGACGGCTCGACTGGCCCGGCACACTCTTCGTGTTCCTCGGGCTCTTCGGCATCGCTTTCGGGCTGATCAAGGGACCGGCCGATGGCTGGACCGATTCACTCGTCCTCGGCAGTCTGGTCGGCGGCGCCGCGGCCATGACGCTGTTCCTGTGGGTGGAAACGAAGAGCTCCTCGCCGCTGGTGCCGCTCGGTCTTTTTCGCAATCCGCTCGTGTCAGGAGCCAACGGGGTGACGCTGCTCGTCTATTTCGCCTTCAACGGGGTGATGCTCTTCACGATACTGGACCTCCAGCAGATCCAGGGCTACTCGGCGACGCAGGCGGGCGTGGGAATGCTGCCGCCTATCATCATCATCACCTTGCTCGCCGCGCCTGCCGGGACGCTCGCCGACCGTTTCGGGCCGCGCCTCCAGATGATCGGCGGTCCGCTGCTCGTGGCGGCGGGCATGGCCCTGCTGACGACCGGCGGCGCGAACGTCGGCTATTTCCGTGCATTCCTGCCCGGACTGGTCGTGATGGGCGTGGGCATGGCGTTCGTCATCGCGCCGCTGACGAAGTCCGCGCTCTCGGTGGACACCCGGTTCGCCGGCGCAGCGTCCGGCATCAATAACGCCATCGCCCGAACGGCCAGCCTGCTGGCCGTCGCCGTACTCGGGGTGGTCATGCTGGCCGTGTTCGCCCCCGGTTTGCGGGGGGCCCTGCCTGCATCGGGACTCACCTCGCAGCAGCAGGCGATGATACTTTCCCAGCAGGACAAGCTGGGAGGGATCGAGATTCCGGACAGCTTCGATGCCGCGGCCAGGGCCGCGGCCCGGACCGCCATCGATGAGTCCTTCGTGACGAGCTACCGGTGGACGGTGGGCATCTGCGCCGCGCTGGCCCTGCTGGGTTCGGTCGTCTCGTTTCTGACCATCAGGAGGCGGGACTGGCCGGTGCGTGACGATCTCTCCTGCGAGGACTGCGTGAAACAGCGGGGGCCGGTCGTCTAGACCCCGCGGCCGGCCACGGCTAGCTGATGATGTCCATCCGGGAGATGCCGAGGCCGCGCCAGGTGTCCGTCCAGCGGTGGATGACCGACCAGCGGCCTCTTTGTCGGCTGGCCAGGATAAGCTCGAGCCGGGCGCTGCCGAGTTGCGTGCGCAGGAAGACGGCCGTCTCGTCGGTCGAGGCGTGGGCGGACGCCTGCTGGTAGCGCAGGGCGGCCTCGTCGCTCAGGTTGATCCGCTCCGGGGACAACTTGATATAGGTACCGGAGCAGACAGCCCCGCCCGGCAGGGACAGGGGACCCAAAGTGTGCCGCGAGGTGCGTGGCCAGCAAAGACGATAGACCGTGCGGTTCTCGATGCCCTCGGCCCGTTCGTGCAGGCCGGGTTTTATCTCTTCCACGTCGAGCGGTGAGCCGTCGGGGGGCAGTACGCTCTCGGTGAGGATCGGTTCTTCGGCTATGTATTCTTTCGTCTTCATGGTTGTCACCTGTTTTCTGCGCCGGGGCGCTTTCTCGGGTCAGGGTACCTTAAGCTCGGGACGGTCGTTGGCCGCCGCCGGTTCGGGCGGCAGCGGAGCCCCTTTCTTGATCAGCTTCTTGGCCATGCTCGCGTAGGCCCGTGAAATGTCCGCCCGGGTGATGATGCCCACGAGCGGCGGATCGGCGTTGGGGTCGATGACGGGCAGGCTGGCGATATCGCGCTGGGACATCAGGTCCATGGCGGAATCGAGCGATTCGTCCGGGCCGATGGTGAGCACTTCCTTGGTCATGATGTCCGCCACCATCGTCTGCGGGCGCGCGTCCCGCGGGGTCCGCAGCACGTCCCGCGTGGTCACGATACCCGCCAGGGTTTCGCCGGCGCCGTCGGCCATGACCGGCATGGACTTGATACGGAGTTCGAGGAGCATGTCCATGGCGCCGGAGGCGGTCATCTCCGCGTTCACGGTGGTTACCTTGGGGTTCATAGCATCCCGCACCGTTATCTGTCGCATGAGTGGGAAGGAAAATTCGAAGGCGTGCGCCGGTGAAGCCGCCGGGGACGGCAGTTGGGCCTCGTACATGGTGTGGCGACCGATGATGACGTAGGAGATGCCGATGGCGAACATGGCCGGGGCGAGCATGGAGTAGCTGCCGGCCATCTCGCCGACCATGAACATCACGGCGAGCGGCGCCCGGGCGACGCCGCCCAGCAGGGCCATCATGCCGACGATGACGAACGCCGCCGGCGAATCGGGCATGTGGGGCAGGATGCCGTGGAACGCCGTCCACAGCGCGGCCCCGATGAGGCCGCCGATCATCAGGCCCGGTGCGAAATCGCCGCCGCTGCCGCCGGACCCCAGCGTCAGCCCGGTGGCTATCATCTTGCCGAAGATGAGAGCGATGATGATGCCGAGCGAGAGCACCGTCTGCGGAGCCATGGTGATCTGGAGCCAGCCGTAGCCCATGCCGAGTACCTGGGGCAGGAACAGCCCCATGATGCCGACCAGAGCGCCGCCGATGGCCGGTTTGAGGATCTTGGGGGCCGGCAGCCGGTTGAATAATGCCTTGATATTGAAAAAGCTCATGGGGTAGAGGAGACCGATCAGGCCGCACACCAGACCGAGTATGGCGTAGTATCCCAGCTGGACGGGGTCGTTGAAGGTGATGGTGGAGGACACCCCGAAGATAGGCCCGAAGCCGAACACCGTGGCGTAGATGGTGTAGCCGATGATCGAGGCGAGGAAAGCCGGGATGAGGGCGCCGGTTTCGAAGCCTTCCAGGTAGAGTATCTCGGACGCGAGGATGGCGCCGCCGAGGGGCGCCTTGAAGATGGCGCCGATGCCGGCGCCGATACCGGCGGCCACAGCCATGCGCCGCTCCTGGACGGTCAGCTTGAAGAGCCGGCCGAGCATCGAGCCGAACGCGGCGGCGATGTGGGCCATCGGACCTTCACGGCCGGCGCTGCCGCCGGAGCCGATCGTTATCGACGAGGCGAGCAGCTTGACGAACGGGACCCGGTTGCCGATGTTGCCTTCCTTGTGGTGGAAGGCGATGATGGCGTTATCGATGCCCTGGCCCCCGGCTTCCGGTCCGAGCTTCTGGATGATGAGACCCACGAGCAGGCCGCCGGCGGTGGTAACGACGGGTATCATCCAGCGGCGGCCGATGGTGCCTACGATGGTGGCGCCTTCGCCGGCGGGCACCGGCGGGTTGAACCCGGCGCCCATGTCGAGGAAGAACTTCGTCGCCCAGTCAATGCCCAGGGTCAGGACGATGGAGCTCAGGCCGGCGGCCACGCCGAGCAGACCGGCCACTATCAGCCATCGCCTCAGATACCTGAGGTCGATCTCGCTGAGATGTTGTTTCAGGATGGTGCCTAGTCTTTGCATCTGCTCTCGTTAGCTCTCTTCATCACGCAGCAATGTATCGTCATTTCAATCGGACACCGCGGCCGGCGCCGTACTATGCGGTGCCGCCGTATATACGGTGAGGTCCCGCACGCCGTCCAGCTTGCGGATGGTCATGAGGATGGTCGTGGCTACTTCGGAGGCGTTACGGCCTTCCACCACAGCGATTGCGCTGTGGGGGCCGTTCACGGCATCCGCCATGAGGATATCGTCACGGCGGCGGAGGTTCCGGACCACGCGCGCCGTCATCGCCGGTTCGGTATCGATCAAGACGTACGCACGGGTATCGTGGCTGGAGAGGTGGGAGGTTACCTGAGTCTTCATTTCCGTCCTTCTATATTTATTGTAAACTCTGGACGCGGTTTCCCGTATCCGTTACCCTGCGGTAACCTGTAGCCGGCAGCGACACTGTATACTGCGGTATCACGCAGTAAATACTGCTATATGACGCATGCCGGTCCCTCCATAATTATGTTACACTATTGGTTGAAAAAGGAGTATAGCGTGGCGAAACCGCCGCAGGAAAAAACGCGGATACTCATTGCGGATGACCACCCGCCGTTCGCCTACGGTCTGAGCAAGTTGCTCACCGAGCAGCCGGACATGGAGCCGGTGGGCATCGCCAGCGACGGCGAGGAAGCGGTCAAGCTGGCCAACGAGCTCAAGCCGGACGTGGTGGTCATGGATATCTCCATGCCGCGACTCAACGGCATCGAGGCGACCCGCCGCATCAAGGAGGAGCTGCCGCAGACCGCCGTCCTCACGCTAAGCGCCTATGGCTACCATCCCTACGTGCTCTCGGCGTTGGAAGCCGGCGCGGCCGGCTATCTGCTCAAGAACGTCCCCATGCGGGAGCTGCTCAACGCCATCCGCGCGCTCTGCGCCGGCGAGACAGTGCTCGACCAGAAAGTAGCCGAGAAGCTACTGCGCAGCCTGACGCGGCCGGTAACCGGCGCCCGCGGCAACGCCCGGCTCAGTCCCCGCGAGCTCAAGGTGCTCCAACTCGGCGCGCAGGGACTCAACAACAAGGAGATCGGCGAGAAGATATTCGCCAGCGAGCGGACCATCCAGTCGTACTTCACCAGCATCTTCCAGAAGCTCGGGGTGGGTTCGCGCATCGAGGCCGTGCTCAAGGCCATCAAGGAAGGCTGGCTCACGCTGGAAGACATCCCGTGAGGCCGGCCGGGAGCGGCAGGTGACGATGCCGGGGAAAGTGCGCCATCTCGTCATCATCGTCCTCTGGCTGGCGGCCGCCGCCCTCCTGTTCTACGCCAACGACGTATCCTGGCTGGGGGCCGGCAGGCTGCACGGGAGCTTCTGGACGGGGCAGGGCTACCGCGAGCTCTCGTTGTTGCTCCTGCTGGGACCGGTCATCTACGCCGCCGTCATCTTCCGGGTGCGCGGCGGCATCATCACCGCCGTCGTTGCCTCGCTCGCCATCCTGCCGTACGCCTTCGTGTTCTCCTCGGAGACGGACCCGCTGTTCCGGCTGGCCGCCTTCATCATCATTGCGTTGCTGCTCGGCGGGTTCATCGGCCTGCAGCTCAACAACCAGGCGCGCCTGGAAAAGCAGCACGCCAGCCTGGAGAATCTGCTCTCGGAGACCATCGGGGCGGAGGAACGCCAGAAGCAGTACCTCGCCCGGGAGCTCCACGACGAGAGCCTCCAGGCCCTCGTGGACATCTCCCACGATATCGACGACCTCGAGGAAGAGCACGATGCCGGCCGTCTCAAGGCCTCCCTGGAGCAGCTGCGGCGCGAGGTGGACGGCGTGGTGGAGGGCACACGGCGGTTTATCCTCGGACTGCGCCCGCCGCTGCTCGAGGAAATGGGCATCGCCACCTCGCTCAAGTGGCTCGCCGGCGACATCGGCGACGAAGAGGACATCGAGGTCAACGCGACCATCGAGGGCGAGGAGCGGCCCGTCCCGGACGCCGTCGAGCTGGCGGTCTTCCGCATCGCCCAGGAAACGCTCAACAACGCCCGCAAGCACGCCCGGGCGACCAGAGTTGACCTGACGCTGACGTTCGAGAAGGACCGGCTGCGGCTGCGGGTGGCGGATAACGGCGCCGGTTTCACCATGCCCGCCGAGGACCAGCTTGCCCGGGAGGGTAAGTTCGGGCTGGTGGGCATGACGGAGCGGGCCAAATTGGCCGGCGGCAGCTTCAGGATAGATTCCGCCCCCGGCCGTGGCACCACGGTAACGCTAGAGATGCCGGCCTAGGTCGGGCTATCTTAACACCGGCGGTATCGACAAGCGTCTTTCTCGCGTTTTATTTTTTTAAAGGTATTGACAGGCAAGTCCGTCGCGGCTATACTGATGAGTGAGCGCTCACTCATATTTACGAAAAATGAAATCGATAGATCATCAGCAACGGAGAAAGGAACCGATGCATGGCCGGACGCCGAAGAAACGGGTCGCCGTACAGGCGCGGGAGCAGCAGATACTCGAAGCCGCCCGGGACGTCTTTTTTAAAAAGGGCTTTGCCATGGCCACCACCGCGGAGATAGCCGGGCGGGCGGGGATTGCCGAGGGCACCATTTACAACTACTTTCCCACCAAGCGCGAGCTGTTCATCTCCGTCATCAAGGACATTGTCGTCACGCCGCCTCTCCTCGATATCATCGGTAAAATGAACGGGGAAGATATCGTGGCGAATTTCCGGAGCCTCCTGATGGACCGGCTGGAGCTCATCGAGACGCGGCCCATCGGGCGGATGCCGGCCCTGATGGGGGAGGTCCTGCGGGACCCGGAGCTGAAAGCCCTCTGGCTGGAGCGCTTCCTCCAGCCGTTCCTCGACCAGTTCGGTACCGTGTACCGGTTCATGGAGGCCTCCGGCCGGTTCCGCACTTTGGAGCCGGACGTCGTCGTGAGGGTCATGGCGGGTCTGGTGCTCGGTTTCATACTCCTCAATATCTTCGAGAGCGGCGCCAGTCCGCTCGACCGCTTCTCGCGGGAGAAGATCGCCGCAGAAATGACCCGGTTTATCTGCTACGGCCTGCTCGCTCAGGAGGAAAGAGGTGACTCATGAGTGAAAGCGCTATCAGTATCAGCGGGCTTGCTTTCAACTACGGGCGCCTCCGCGTCATCGACGGTCTTTCTCTCGACGTCCCGTCCGGCATCAGCTTCGGGCTGCTCGGTCCCAACGGCTCCGGCAAGACGACCCTCATCCGTCTCATGGTGGGTTTGCTCAAGCCGGCCGCCGGCACGGTCCAGGCCCTCGGCAAGGCGCCCTCGACCTCCACGGCAAAGAGCATCGGCTACATGCCTCAACTGCCGGCGCTCTACACCGAGCTTTCGGTCGCCCAGAACATCGATTTCTTCGCCCGTATCTACGGCCTGCGCGACGGAAAGGCGCGGAAGCAGCGCGTCGACGAGGTGATCGAACTGACGGACCTCACCGATAAGGCCCGCGTGTCCGTGACCCACCTCAGCGGCGGCATGAAGCAGCGGGTGAGCCTCGGCTGCGCCATCGTCCACAGGCCGCCGGTGCTCTTCCTCGACGAGCCGACGGTCGGGCTGGACCCGGAGCTCCGCGCCCGCCTCTGGGAGAGCTTCCGTACCTTCAACGAGCAGGGCACCACCATTCTGGTCTCCTCCCATACCATGGACGACGCCGCCCACTGCGACCGGCTGGTGTTCCTGCGGCAGGGGAGAA
>CAZOMF010000109.1:0-7811 GCA_964580635.1 uncultured Dehalococcoidaceae bacterium | reverse complement strand
CAGCGGGCCCAGACCGGCGCCGGCCAGCACGTCGAGGGCATCACCCAGCAGGCACTGGACGTCGTCTGCTCCGCCGAGATAGAAGGCCCCTACGCCCTCTTCAAGCAGGTGCCGGGACGCTACGGCCCGGCGAGGGCATCGGTGACGCTGGCGGACGGCTCCACCTACTACAACACACTCCTCTGGCCGTGCAAGGACGGCTACATCGCCCTCAACCTGCTGCTCAACCCGAGCGCCGCCAAGAACAACGCCGCCATGATGGAGTACATCGCGCAGGACGGCATCCCGACCGGCACGTTCGCCGACTGGGACTGGACGACGAAGAGCTGGGAGCAGATGACGCTGGCCCAGGCCGACGAGCTGATGGACATCCTGGGCAAGTTCTTCATGAACCACACCAAGGACGAACTTTTAAAACTGGCGGTGGCCAACCGCTTCCAGCTCGGGCCGTGCAACAATGTGGAAGACATCTTAAAGCACCCGCAGCTCGAGGAGCGGGGCTTCTGGAAGGACATCGAGCACCCGGACCTCGGGACCTCGTTCAAGTTCCCCGGCGGCGCCGTGATGACGACGCAGGGCTACGTCGGCCCGAAGAGCCGGGCCCCCCACATCGGGGAGCACAACGCGGAAATCTACGGAGAGCTGGGGATCGACGCTTCCCGGCGGGCCGACCTCAAGGCCAAGGGGGTGATCTAGGATGACGAAGCAGCCGTTCGAAGGAGTCAAGCTCGTCCAGCTCTGCTGGGCCGGCGTCGGCGTCTACACCTGCAACTACCTGAGCCACTTCGGGGCGACGACCATCCGCGTGGAGACGGCCACCCGGCCGGACCCGGTGCGGCAGTTCGCGCCCTACGCCCCCACCAACAAGCCCGGCGAGCCGGTGGGGCTGGAGCGGAGCGCCTTTTTCTCCATCACCCACACCGCGCCGGAGCTCGGCATCGCCCTGAACTTCAAGAAACCCGAGGCTATCGAGGTATTCAAGAAACTCGTCGCCTGGGCGGACATCGTCGCCGAGGGGTTCCCGGCGGGCGTCATGGACAAGCTCGGCCTCGACTACGAGGGCCTCAAGAAGGTCAATCCGGAGATCATCATGTTCCGCACCTGCGGCTACGGGCACACCGGCTCCATGGCGGACCAGCCCGGCTTCGGCAGCATCCTGACGGGCGTCACCCTCATGGACACCATGTGCGGCTGGCCGGACCGCCCGCCGGTGCCGCCCTCCACCTACTACACGGACCAGCTCTCCCCGATGTTCGCCTCGATGGCCATCATCGCCGCGCTCGACTACAAGCGCCGCACCGGCAAGGGGCAGTACATCGACCACTCGCAGATCGAGACGGGGCTCAACTACATGACGCCGCTCATCCTCGACCGGCAGAGCAACCACCGGGAGCTGGAGTTGAAGGGCAACAGGTGCGACTACGCCGCGCCGCACGGCATCTACAAGTGCGCCGGCGACGACCGCTGGGTGGCCATCGCCGTGATGACGGACGACGAGTGGTTCCGCTTCGGCAAGGCCATTGGCGGGCCGCCGTGGACGCTGCGGGCGGACTTCGCCACCGCCGAGAGCCGCGTGGCTCGCAGCGACGAGCTCGACCGGCTCGTCGAGAGCTGGACGCTCAACTACCCGCCGGAAGCGGTGGAGCAGATACTCCAGAGCGCCGGGGTGGGGGCCGGGACGGTGGCCAACGCGCAGGATATCGACGAGGACCCGCAAATGAACTACTACAACTTCTACCGGGAGCTCGACCATCCCTACATGGGCCGCCTGCGCTACTACCACCCGGCCGGGCTGAAGTTCTCCGGCGCGGAGACCAAGGTGGACCGCCCGCTGCTGCTCGGGGAGGACACGGACTACGTTTGCCGCGAGGTCCTCGAGATGACCCGGGCGGAGATAGACGACCTGCGCGGCAAGGGCATCTTCGAGTAGCCGTCCGCTTGCGGCGTCACGTACCGCCGGGGTAGCATGAGGTGATGGAGGAGTTCGTCGTCATCGGGGCGGGACCGGCGGGGAGCCGCGTCGCGGCGCAGCTGGCCGGGCTCGGGCACCGGGCGCTCGTGCTGGAGCGGGGCCAGGCGCCGGGCCGCAAGCGCTCCTGTACCGGCATCATCTCGATGGAGTGCGTCCGCGCCTTCGATATCCCGGACAAGGTCGTCCTCCGCACCGCGCAAAGCGCCGTCCTCTACGCTCCCTCCGGCGAGGTCCTGCGCGTGGCACGGGCGCAGCCCCAGGCCGCCATCCTCGACCGCCCTGCCTTCGATATGTTCCTCGCCGAGCGCGCCCGCGCCGCCGGGGCGGAGCTCCGTTTCCGTCACCGGGTCACCGGTGTTTTCCCCGGCCGCGACAAGGCGGTTATCACCTATGATTCCCCCGAAGGACACGGCTCGCTCGAAGCCCGGGCCGTCGTGCTGGCCTGCGGCTGCCACCCCAACCTGGTGCGGTCGCTCGGGCTCGGCGGTTACCGGGACAGCGTCATCGGCGTGCAGGCGGAGGTGGCGGCGGATATTCAAGAAGTAGAAGTCCATTTCGGCCCGGCAGCGCCGAAATTTTTCGGGTGGCTCGTGCCGGTCGCGCCGGGGCGGGCCAGGGTCGGGCTGCTCTCCCGCGGGGATGCCGGTCCGAAGCTGAAAGCGTGGCTCGCGTCACTGGCGGCCGCCGGCCGGATCTCGTCGGATGAAACGGCTATCCACTATGGCCGCGTACCGCTCCGGCCGCTGCGGCGGACGTACCGCGACCGGCTCCTCGTCGTGGGCGACGCTGCCGGACAGGTGAAACCGGTGACCGGCGGCGGCATCTACTACGGCTTGCTGGCGGCGGACCTCGCCGCGGCGACCCTTCACCGGGCCGCCGGCAGGAACGATTTCTCCTCCGGCGCCCTGGCCGGCTACGAGACGGCCTGGCGGGACAAGCTCGGGCGGGAGCTCCGCTGGGGCTACCGGGGCCGCAAGCTCGTCGAGCGGCTCGGCGACCGTTTCATGGACCGGGCCTTCCGCTGGGCGGCCCGGAGCGGTGCGATGGGCACCCTCGCCGCCGCCGATGACCTCGCCTTCGATTGGCACGTCCGCGCCGCGGGACGGCTCGTCCGGCTGCGCCTGACCTCTCCCTTCCGCCGTCCCGGCAGACGTGAAAATTGACCGGGGCCACCGGGAGCGGTTAGAATGAAAATTAGACCACCGGAGGGAGCAAGAACATGACGAAGGTTGACGGCCAGATTCCCAGCCTCAGCGAGGGAGTAACCCAGTACCTGAAGAAACTCTCGACCGAGGACCTGGAAATAGGGCAATCGGCCCTCGTTAAATTTACCCGCTGGCTGGGACAAAGCCTCACCTTCGACCGTCTCGCCCCGCCCGCCGTCGCCGGCTACGCCGAACAGCTCTCTCCCTCCGATACCGACTATCAGAAAAAGCTCGAGATCATCCGCGGCTTCCTCGCCTTCGCCCGCAAGAACGGCTGGAGCGCCACCAATCTGGGCACCCACGTGAAGACCCGCAAGGCCAAGGGACGCACCACCCGTACGCCGGTCTCCCGCAAGCAGGCCCCCGCGGTGAACCTGTCCCGGGAGCGCTTCGAGGAAATGGTGGACGAGCTCGCCTCACTCAAGGACCGCTCGCTCCAGCTCATCGCGGAGATTCAGCGCGCCGCGGCGGACAAGGACTTCCGCGAGAACGCCCCGCTCCACGCCGCTCGCGAGGAGCGCGGCTACGTCGAGGGGCGCATCAAGGAGTTGGAAGAAGGCCTTAAAAATGTCGTCATCCTCGACGACAACAAGTCGAGTTCCGCCAAGTCCACCGTGGGCGATTGCGTGCTGGTGTGCGACCTGGAGACCGGCGAGGACTGCCGCTACGTTATCGTCGACCCGCGGGAAGTGGACGCTATCAAAGGCAAGATATCGCTCGCCTCGCCGCTCGGCAAGGCCCTGCTCGGCAAGCGCGAGGGCGACAGCGTCACCATCAAGGCGCCCCGCGGCACGCTCCGGTTCAAGATCAAGACGATCGAGCGCTAGCGCTCGAACCAGGGCGCCGGTAAACGAATTTCCGGAGCCTTCCCTTCACCTTCAACCCCCATTTTTTACTCAAACCCTCCGATCCGTTTGTACAACGGCCCGATCGGTTCTATCATTATGTACAGGGAATGCGGTAATAAGGAGGAGGAATGTCCTGCGTCGTCGATTTCAAGAATGTGTCCACCGCCGGTCTGGAATCTTCTCCGGTCGCGGCCGCGCTGGCCGGCCTGCGCGCTAACGAGGCCCGTTACTATATGAACAAGTACCGGCACGAGTTCACCACCGTCCCGGCCAGCGAAAGCGGGGAGACCATCGATTACATCAACCGTATCCTGAAAAAAGAACGCGGCATCGAGCTGGCGGCTAAACCGCTGGAAACATCGCGCTTCCGGGTGGAGGACCTCAAGATGGCCTTTGTCTTTTACGAGGACGGTCTGGCCGTCAACGTGATGTACGCGGTCGACGACCCAAAGAAGCGGGCGGTGGGTTTCAAGCTTTCCGAGGGGATGGACGTGCCGGAGGCGCTGGGAAAGTTCAAGTTCGCCCGCCAGAAGTCCAAACTGGCGGGCACGATCCGGGGCTCGTTTTTCGTCGTTAAGGGAGAATATTGAGGTGGTGGTGGAGATAGGGGGATTCGAACCCCCGACCTCCGCGATGCGAACGCGGCGCTCTCCCAATTGAGCTATATCCCCACGCGATACCTATTATAACATATCCCGAGCCGGGTTTATCACCTGGACGTTCCGGGGGTTACCGAATGAAAACAGTCTGTTACTGTTTCAACTACACTGAAAAAGATATCATCGAGGATGTCCGCGCGCATGGCGGGCGCTCGACTATCGAGGCGCGCATCACCGAAGAAAAACACCGCGGCGCCTGTGACTGCGAACACCAGAACCCGAAGAAACAGTGATGCCTGGCCGATGTCCACCGTGTCGTGGAGCAAGCCAGGAAAACCCTCAAATCCTGACCGCCGTTACGGCCAGTCCGGTTTGCCCTTCATCCGGTTCTTCCAGCGCTGTTTTTCGAAGCGCCGGACGCCCTGCTCTTCCTTCAGCGCCGTGTAGCGCAGCTCCTTTTGCAGCTTACGGTAGCTGGCCAGCCGGGCCGGGTCCAGGTCCCCGCGGTCAATAGCCGCTTTCACGGCGCAGCCCGCTTCGGCGGCGTGGCGGCAATCGGAGAAGCGGCAGTCCCGGGCCAGCTCCTCGATGTCGCGGAACGTCCCCTCCAGGCCTTCTTCCCCGGCCCACATCTGAAGTTCCCGCATGCCGGGTGTATCGATGACCATGCCGCCGCCCGGCAGGAGCAGCAGCTCCCGGCGGGTCGTGGTGTGCCGGCCGGTGTGGTCACGATCGCGTATCTCCCCCGTTTCAAGCCGCTCCTCCCCGAGCAGCGCGTTGATGAGGGCGGACTTGCCGACGCCGGACGAGCCCAGGAAGGCCGCCGTGCTGCCCGGCGTGATATGCGTCCACAGCGCCGTCAATCCGGTCTTCTCCAGCGCGCTGGCCGGATGGACCGGCACGCCCGGCGCGACGGATTCGACCCGGCGGACGAAGGCATCCACGTCCGGGCACAGGTCCGCCTTGTTGAGCACGAGCACCGGAGCGGCGCCGCTGCCCCAGGCGAGCGTCAGGTAGCGCTCGACGCGGCGCACGTTGAAGCTCCGGCCGCCGTCGAGGCCGCTGACGATGAAAACGGTATCTATGTTCGCCGCGACGACCTGCTCCTCGGTGCGCGGCCCGGGGGCCTTCCGGGAAAAATAGCTCTTCCTCGGCAAAACGGTCTGGATGATTCCCCGGTCTTCACCTGTGAGGAGCTGCACGGCCACCCAGTCGCCGACGGCGGGATAGCGGCGCTCTTCTCCGGCCCGGAACCGCAGGCGGCCGGAAACCATGGCCGTGACTTCTCCGTCCCGGCAGACGACCCGGAACGAACCCCTGGATTCGGAAACGACCCGGCCCGGCACCGTACCCGTGAGCCCGAGCGCCAGGAAATGGTCCTGGAAAAAGGAGTCCCAGCCGAGGTCATCGAGACCTCCCGGCCGGTCTCCATTACTACTAATGCTCATCGTATTCTCCTGAAGCAGTAACGTGGATCAAGCCAATGAAAAGGCCGCGGATGACACCCGCGGCCGGCTCGACCTGTTTCCCGTTCAGAAGAACAAAAAACCGTTCCCGGCGGAACGGTTCCCGATTCGACTGAGCGCGACTGGCGCTAGCCCGAACCCTGCCGGGGTGTGACCGCAGTAACAACAACACTGGCACGCATCAGCACCCCTCCTTTACAAAGTATTCAGTGGCCATCTTACCACCGTGGCACGGCGGCGTCAATACCCGCCGCTGACGGTGATGGGTGAATGTCCCCGCCCGGCCCGCGGGCCGGGCCGGGCGGGGTTCTGTCCGAAAGCCGGCTAGATCTGGTGGACCTCGCCGGTTGCCTTGTTTTTCCAGTACGGCCGCATCTGGACCGGCCAGTTGAAGGTGATGGCGCCCTTGCGGGCGCAGTCGTTCACGCAGCAGCCGCAGTACCAGCACTCGTCAGGGTGCAGGATGATGGGCGGCTTACCCTTCTCCGGGTGCGGCAGGTAGACGTCCACGGGACAGACCTCCACGCAGCGGTTGCAGCCGTTGCAGATGTCCGGGTTGAAGTGGACCGGCTGGGTCGGCGTGGGGGCGTTCTGCAAAGCGGAAATCTTATCTTCAGGCATGGTATCCTCCGTTATCCGTTGTTCCTTTCATCGCCGGTGCGGGCCTTACTTCTTTTCCTTGTAGACGCCCTTGTAGTCCTTGTTGTGGGCCTCGTACTGCTCTTTCATGTTGCCCCAGAAATCGACCGGCAGGAAGCCGGTGGCGGGTTTGCCATTCACCTGCTTGATGGTGAGGAACTTGTTCCACTCCGGCGGGTCCATCTGGGGATAGTCGATGCGCTTGAAGCCGAGCGGCATACTGCTCGCCTTGCGGGCCAGCGAGGCGTGGAGGATGATCTCGGCACTGGTGAGGAGACTGATGTCCTCCAGGCCGCGCATCAGCATGTGGGGGTCGGTGGCGTAGAGCTGCGGCACGGACTCCTCCCGTATCTTCGCCAGGGCCTGGAGCCCCATCTTGAACAGGTTTTCGTCCTTGTATTCGGAGCAGTAGTACTGCATGACGCGGGCGACGCCGGCGTGCAGCTCTTTCCAGTCCACGCCGCTGGAGCGCTTGACGGGGGCGAAAACGCGCGCCTTCTCCTTGGCGACCTGCTCCTTGGATACCTTGCCGGCGCTCACTTCCTTGGCGTACGCCGCGGCCTTGCGGCCGGCGTAGCGGCCGGTGGCGGCGCAGTAGCTGTGGTCCTCCGGGGAGAACATCTGGCCGCCGGCGGCGTAGACGCCGTCCAGGTTCGTCTTCAGGTTCCAGTCCACCAGGATGCCGCCGCCGTAGCCGGCCTCCCGCCACTGGGGCGGGGTGGCGGCCTCGATGTACTTGTAGCTCTGCTGGAGGTCCTTCGCCGGGTCGAAGCCGGCCTGCTCGAAGGTGTCGATGATGATCTTGGTGGTGGACTCCTCGCCGAGCATGAGGTTCCAGGTGGCGCGGCGCTCCACGTCGGACATGGCCGGCCAGTCGCCGTAGAAGGGCAGCTTGTACTTGCCGGTGCGGATGCCCTCCTGGACTTCCTGCTCGACCGAATTGACCGGCATCATGGCGCCGAAGTCCTCCCAGCCCTGGATGGGCAGCGGGAGGCGCTTGCCGGTGGCGTCCACCAGGGGCACGTTCTCGTAGCTGGCGTCCCCGGCGCCGGTGTACCACTTGTGCTTGTAGCCGCCGGCGA
>CAZOMF010000108.1:0-7879 GCA_964580635.1 uncultured Dehalococcoidaceae bacterium | reverse complement strand
TGACCTTCACCCAAAAACGGTACCAGACATATCCTCACCTGGTTGATCTTGATGTCTCCGTCCAGAGAAGCCCTCGGCATGGTGATAACCCACGTTCCGGCGAAGGTATCCACCGCGAACGATCGTCAGCCCTTGGCAAGGCCGGACACCCAATGCTTCCCTTTCACGGGAAATCGGCAGTCTGGTACCGGACAGTCGTCGCAATCGGCGAGGCGCAGTGACGGCAGCCTGGCGCACTTCGACCGTTCGACGTAGTCAATCGCCCGCCCCACTTGCTCCCTGGTCCCTTTGATGACCATGGTAATCGCGCCTTCTGCACCACCCAAACCCCCAGAGGCGATCGGGACAGCCGTGGCCCCGCTCAGGATGTTCACCGCGTCTATCTCGGTTACCGTTCTCCCCTCCGGGCACGGAAACAGGCCCGCGGGCAACCCCATTGCGTATTCGTACTGGGTCCGCTTCGCCTGTCGTGCCGCTTGAAGTATTGAGACGGGTATCAGTTTTTCCAGTCCCGCCGGGAAAATGAAGGAGAACTGCTTTTTCCTCCATGCCGATAGGACCACTCCCAGGGCGCCCCCTTTCACGGGTTCGCCGATCAATATGCCCGCATTTCCCTGGGGGTCGAGTGCGTTCACTCCCTTTATATACACGTCCTTGTCGGTCATCTGTTCCAGCAGCTCCGATACGGCGGCTTCCAGCAGGACGCTTCCCTTCCTGATGGCCCAGAGCCCCTTCATATCTCCCGGTACATAGTCTTGGGCCGAGGGAGAATGCTCCGCTGTGAGCATCCCCTTTTCCACGCAGGTTCCCCTGGGCGTCACGGCGCCGCAGACCCAGTAGTCGGTCGGGGGTTTCACCCCGGTCAGTGCTTCGAAGACGAAATAGGTGCTGCTGCTGGGATGCATGATGACCATGCCATCTCGCGCGACCCGTTTGACCGGGTCCAGGGCGGCTATTGCCAGGGCTATCAGTTTTTTTGACTCCGCGGGTGTCAGGACGACTTGTGCTAACATTTCATTCCCCTCCTGATGGCGGTCATCGCTGTCCCACAGGCGATACCTCGCTTTTCGTAACGAACCTTCACGCCTTCGCGGCGTTGAGCCCGGCGAGCCGCCCGAAGTGGATGGCCAGGCCGTGGCTCAAGCCGGGACACATGGTCGGATAATCGCCGGCGAAGAGGTTGCCCATGGTGTTGCCGGCGAGGTAAAGCCCCGGGATGGCCTTCCAGTGCCTATCCAGGGGTTGGAGCAGCGTATTCAGGTTCAAGCCGCCCATCACCGCCAGAAGTGAAAACCCGGCCTTGCCGGCATAGTACGGCGGCCTGTCCACGGGAGACAGCCGGTCGGGGCGTTTCCCGAAGTCCAGGTCTTTGCCCAGCCCCGCCAATTCGTTGTACCGTTCGATGGTGGCTTTGAACGTTTCCACCGGCAGTTTTATCTTTCCCGCCAGTTCTTCAATCGAGTCGGCCTTCACGGCCACCCTTTCGACGTCCTCCTGCACGCTCTGGCTGGCCACCAGAATCTTGCCAAGACCAATGCCATGATGCGGTATCTCTTCCGGATACTTGGAATCGAACACCTGCCAGGCGGTCCGGCCCGGCTGACGTTCGACGGCGTTGACATTGCTTTGAATGGGAACGTCTTCGTTTTGAAAGCGCTCTCCGAAGATGTTGACCTCAAGAAAAGCGGAACTGAGCAGCGGCCCTGCCGGACCATGGATCATCGGTGCATGAGGGCCCGGCTCCATCACCGCCCCGATCCACATGGCCATCAGGTGACCGTCACCCGTGGAGGTAGGAATCATTGTTTGCAGATAGGCCGCTTGAGGACAGTATTTTGCCATCAATTCCGCGTTGTTGGCGTAGTCTCCCGTGCAGAGTATGATGGCCTTGGCTGCATCGAACTGCTGGTAGTCTCCGCTGGCGACCTGGGCGATGAGGCCGGTCACTTTGCCCCGGCTCTTCCGGATCAGCTGTTGCGCTCTCGTCCCGAAATAAACGGTAACGCCTTTCTTCAAGGCGTTGTCCAGCAGGCACCTGGCGACGCGGCGTTGACTCGAGAACTGGTGGGTCGTCGAATACTGGGGATAGTACTCCGAATCATGGTCGAAGAACGGCGGCGGCGGATATCTGCAGATGATCACGCCTATCCCGGCGGCATCGGTCATGTTCATGAGCCAGTCGGCGGTTTCACCGCTCCCTTCCGCCCACATGCGAATCAGCCGTTGGTTCGGCTTGTTGCCGCCGTGTTTCATCAGGTTGAGGATGACTTCATCTCTGTCGATCGTTATCCCCAACTTCTTTTGAAGCCGGCTGCCGATGAAGGCGTTGTCATGACCGCGGGCCTGGACCCCGGCCGTTTTCTCAATTAAAACCGTGCGGGCTCCAGCTTCGGCAGCCGAGAGCGCGGCCGTCAAACCGGCGATGCCGGCCCCCACCACAACCACCTCCGCGTCGATGCGCTCCCTGATATCAGCCGGTCGTACCTGGACAGGCGGGGTTTCGAAAGCGTATCGCGGCTGGGGGACCATGTCCTTGCGCAGCCGCATCACCGGGGCCTTGCCGGAGGGAAGAAAACCTACCTTTATCGAATCCAAGTCCTCGTTCATTGGCGCCTTCCCTTTCAGATCTCAGGCCATACTGACGGAAATCCTTAAAGCTGATCGAAAAATTGCCGCGGCCCGTTCACGCAAAGGGTGTTCAGAACCTCTTCCGGGACCCCCATCTCCCGCAATTGGGGAAGGACGACCTTGTGGATATAGAGATAACCGTGAGGATTCCCTTTTTCTATGCTTTCCTGCACATCGGGCGGGAAAAACGTCACGGGATTGACCAAGCCGCAATCGTGCGAGGGCAGGAGACGGTCCGTCCACCCGGCATCGATCAGCCACTTCATCGTTTCCGTGCGCGCCGCCGCGCTGAGGTTGAGCCCCGGATAGCGGTCCATTCCCAGGTAGCACCCCTGTTCCAAGAGCCAGTAGAGATAGTCCATGTCCCGTGTATCGTTGACATGGTCGACAGCTACCTTCCTCGGGTCAACTCCTTCGTCCTGTAATATTGCCAGCTGCTGCCTGCCCACGTGCTCGTGAGCGTACGAATGCAGCATGATCGGCACTCCGGTCCGGCGCTGGGCCCTGGCTACCGCGCGCAGCATGATCTCTCCGTCAGGCGTCACGCCGCCGTGGTCGGCGGCGGATTTGAGGATCCCGGCCTTAATCCCCGTGCCGGCGATCCCCGTTTCGATTTCCCGGACGAACAGGTCGGCGAACAGATCCGGGGACCGCCCTGAAAGATACGGGGGCAGGTCCATCCACCAACCGCTGCAGGCGATGATGTTGACCCCGGTCCTGCGCGACACTTCGGCGAGAAAGGACACGTCCCGCCCGAGGTCGAACGGCGTGGCATCGACGATGGTATCCACGCCCCCCTTTTTCGCTGCGGTGACGCCTTCGATGATCCGTGCCCGGTATCCCGGACCGAAAAGCTCGGGATAATCCCGGGCGACGAAGCCCTGGCTCATTACGTGCTCGTGCATCAGCGTGAAACCGAGGTTCTTCGTATCGATGGGACCAAGGACTGAATGTACCTTGCTCATGCTTCGGAGACCTCCTTATGGCTCGATATGGGACCCGCCGGCGCCCAGCGGGGTTTCACCGGGAACGATCGGCGATTTCCACCAGCTTTTCTTCGATGAACATTTCGGCTTTAAGCAGGTCGCTTTCATTCGGCCGGTCACGGATATCACCAAGAAACGTCCGCGGCGTCGGATCATCCAGGTATTTGCCAGGACAGCAGAACTGCCCGATAACCTGGAACCCTATGTGCTCCAGTTCCAAAGCCAGCAACAGCGCCGCCGGATCAGCTTCCTTAGGCCCGAATTCATAGCCAGCGAAGGTAATGAAGACCACTGCTTTCGGGGATTCGGGTCCTACTGTCATCTTGTGATGGTCTTTCTTGGGGTCCCTCTCCGGAGGTATGTCAGGCACGCGTTCGGAAATATAAGGGATCGTTTCATCACGGAAGCGCAGGGTGATCCTCGGGTCCATGCCAGTCCTGAACCCGCGCAGCATGTTGAGCACTTCATTGTACGGCAGATGTGCCCTGAGCCCGGAACCCGCACAGACAAAGTCATAGTCCCTGACATTATAGGGAGGTCTCAGTATATCGTCGGCGTTTTTTCTGACCTTGAATAGGTCACACAGCCAGCCATACTTCTCAAAAACTACCCTGAAACGGAGCGCCACTTTTTCGGTATTTCCGCTGTACGAAGAATACGTGACCAGGCATTTCTTGCCCAAGAGCATACCTCCGCGAAATGGTTTTAAATGATTATAACAATGATTGTGACCGGAAGCGAATCGGCGTTGTTCAGGCACTATCGAGGTTGAGAACCAGCGTAGGTAAAAATGTTAGAATAGGTGGAACTGTTACCGAAATCGGGGAGGATACCGTGGCGGATTTCACAGACCTGGATGCTTTACTGCAGGACTTCGTTGATGGCGGCCTTCCGGGCTGTGCCATGCAGATCGCCCGCGCCGGACAGACCATTTACGAGGGCTATTTCGGTTACGCTGACGTCGAGAAGCGTACCCCCGTGACACCCGAGTCGATTTTTCGCATGGCCAGCATGAGCAAGTTGCCGCTTTATACGGTCTGCATGATGCTGTACGAACGCGGCAAGTTCCTGCTCAGCGATCCCCTTTACAACTGGTTTCCGGAGTGGAAGGACGCCAGGAAGTTTATCCGTACCGCGTCCGGCCAGGTACGGGCGGTGCCCATTGAGGGAGCGGTAACTGTGCGTGATGCCCTTTCGATGACCTGCGGCCTCCCCTACTGTAACTTCCCCGAGGTGACCGACGATCCCACTTTGCTCGCCATGCAGCGGTGCATGGCTTCCCTCTGGAAACGAGGTCACTACACTAACCGCGAACAGATAAAGGCCATATCAAAGGCCCCGCTCGCCTTCGAACCCGGTACTCACTGGCTCTATGGATTCTCCAGCGAGCTGGCCGCCGGCTTGATAGAGGCCGTATGCGGGAAATCGATCGATGACGTTTTCCAGGAAATGTTGTTTGACCCCCTCGGCATGGATGATACCCGTTCCCATTTTTTCGGCGATATCCCGGAAAGGATAGTGACGCTCTACGCGAAGGCCGAGGAGGGCACTCTCAGTCAAACCACCCACGACCTAGACAAAAAACTGCTGCCGGGAAAAGAGCACGAAGCCGGCTGGTCCCGGCTCTTCTCAAAACCCAACGATTTCATCAAGCTGATGAGCATGCTGGCCAACGGTGGGGTGTACAACGGGACTCGCATCATGGGGCGCAAAACCATTGACCTGATGCGCTGCAACGGGCTCAACGAAGCCTGCCGGAAGGACTTTGATGAAGACCAGAGTATCTACAACCGGGGCTACGGCTACGGCTACGGCGTGCGTACCGTGATAGACCGGCAGAAGGGCAACCTACTCGCCAGCAACGGTGCCTTTGGATGGACCGGCGGGTTCGGTACCTGGTGCGAAGCTGATCCTGAGGAAGGTCTGTCGATCGTATACATGCACAACCTAGTGCCCAACATGGAACGCTACTATCACCTCCGAATGCGTTCGGTGGCTTATGGATGTTTGGAGTAACAATAGACTCGAAAAGAGAAGCTATCCTCTCTTGCTCTAACTGCCACTAATCGTAGGGTAACTTAACTCTCACTATGAGACGTAGGTGCGGACGGCAGATCTGAGAATATTAGACGCCGTTCCCTCCCTAACGAGTCCTTTCTTATGGTGAAAGCAATCGGCCAGGAGTTCCATTATTCCCTTGAAGAAGTACGGGAGCAGGTCTTCCCTTAAATAACCCGGGTACTAGGGAAAGAGTTCGGGTTTGGAAGCATTGGTCCGGGTAAATTTCATTGATTTAATCAGCCACTTCCCGTCGATCTTCACATATTCAGCTTCATTTCTGCCCTGAACCCATTCGACGGCAGGTTTTGAAAACAGCATGTACACCAGCCAGGTACCCCGGGCCTGGTCACCATCCACCGTGATATCCGGGGCGACAACGAAGTGCCCCTCCGAGCGGGCGTTCCTCTTTCCCAGCCCGTTGATATACACCTCCGTGAGTCCCTGCCTCCCCTTGCGGACCCCGAAATGTCTGATTTCGGTGATGGCGTCGTCCGTGAAAAGGTTTAACACCTCCGGGTACTTGAGATTGTCCATCAAATCCATGTATTTTTGATGCAGCCTTTTGATTTGTTCGAGGTCTTCAATCGCTTGAACCCGTTTCTCGAGAGCCTTCAGATCCATGTCAGTTACCTCCCTTTCAAACCCGTTTCCATCGGGTGGTATTATTCATTCTGCTGCGGCGGCCAACCCGTTGAGGCGGCCTGACATCCAGGCATAACCGTGGCTGAGCCCGGCGCACATCGTGGGATAATCGACGGCGAACCGGTTGCCAATGGTGTTCCCGGAGAGGAAAAGGCCGGGGATTGCCTTTCGATCACTGTCCAGGGGCTGGAACCGGGTATTGGTAATGATACCGCCGAGGACTACCAAAATGTGCTGCTCGATGATCCCGGCGTAGTAAGGCGGTTTGTCGATCGTCGTCAGACGGTCTGCCCGTTTGCCGAAATCCAGGTCTTTCCCAAAACGCGCCAGCTGGTTGATTCTGTCTATCGTCGCCTTGAATGTCTTTATCGGTACATCCATCTTACGGGCCAGACCTTCGATCGTGTCGGACTTGACGGTGTTTTTCTCGACCTGCTGCCTAACCATGTCAGTTGCCTGGCTGGAAGTTCCTAGCCCGACGCCCATCAACGGAAGCTCATCTTCCCATTTACTGTCGAAGACCTGCCACACGCGCTTGCCCGGTTGACGTACGAGGGAATTGGCGCTGCTCTGGGCCGGCACATCTTCGTTCTCATACCGTTCACCGTCGATATTAACCCGGAGAAAGGCATTGGCCCCTGACGGACCAACCGTAGCATGTGACATAGGGGCATGGGGTGCCTCTTCCATAACTGCGCCAATCTGCATAGCCATTTGATGACCATCTCCAACGTTCAGGGGGCGGGGAGCATCGAGAAGGTCCTGGTTGCGTGTCATATATATATTGTGGTTTCTGGCTACTTCGGCCGCTGGAGCGCAGTATTTTTCCATCATCCAAGGATTGTTCCCGTAGTCTCCGGTCGAAAGGATTACGGCTTTCCGAGCATTGAACCGGACATAGTGCCCAGCTTTGTTCCGGGCGATTAATCCCGTTACCCTTCCGTTTTGCTGCCTTATGAGCTGGACGGCCGATGTCTCGTAGCGGATGTCGACGCCCAGTTTCAGGGCACGTTCCTCGGCAACATCAAGCACCAGTTTGTGGTTCAGTCCGGGGGTCTTGCCATCGGTATGGATATGAGCGACGGGAAAATCAGGATAATACTCGGTTTCAGCTTTGAATAGTTTCGGGCGAGGCCACTGGTACAGGATGGTTTTGATGCCTGCAGCGTCGGTCATATCCATTATCCAGTCCATGACCGCCGCGCTTTGCTCCGTCCAGACACGATATAGTTTCTGGTCCGGCTTGTTACCGCACCACCTCATCAACTGGAGACAGACCTCGTCCTTGTCTACCGTTACCCCGTGCTGTTTCTGGAGACGGCTGTCGATAGCTCCGATCATACCGCCACCCCAGCGGTAGGTGACGTGCTTATCGATCTGGATAACCCTGGCCCCGGCTTCGGCCGCAGAAAGCGCCGCCGCTTTCCCGGACGTCCCAGCACCGGCGACGACGACATCGGTAGTATAAGTCTCGTTAATCTGGTCTTCGCCGATGGGCTCGGAGGGTAGGTGAAAGTACCGCCTCGTATCGTTTTCCATCTTTAACATCCTCTCTATTGAGG
>CAZOMF010000107.1:0-7880 GCA_964580635.1 uncultured Dehalococcoidaceae bacterium | reverse complement strand
AGACTATTGCACTCCGGTACGTAATAGATGCTCAACAGCGTCACTGCATCCAGTTGCTGGAATTTTACACCCATCGAATACAATCCAAAGTTCAAGACCGTGCCCGAGTATTCTCTCTGAGCCAGCAGGTTGCTGTCCTGATACACACCGACCAGTCTGTCATAGCCACCGCCGGTAGCGGTGACGCCGGGTTGAGCAGCCTTGAAGCTGACGGTATAGCCCTCCAGATTTAGTGTGCCATCTATATACACATAGTAGTCCGGTACCGCTTTAAACAGATACCGCCGGCCACCGAAAGACAGCACTGACCCACTCTCGATGGAGAGGGAAAGAAAGTCTGCCTCGCTGATACCGAGGTCCGGTGCCCTATCGAAGCCGCCGCAGTTGATGCCGTCGTGGTAGCGCTGGACAGCCGCGGCGAGGAAGGCCGTGATATTTGCGGTATCGGTCTGCGTGGGGAGCGGCGTCAGCGAGGCCGGCGGGGACGTGGTGGTGGAGGTCGCCGGGGGCTGCGTGCAGGCGGCCAGGAGCGGTACCATCATCGCGGTCAGGGCGGTGAGGACGAGCAGCCTGAGGTTGTGTTCGTCGCATACCCACCTCCATGGGGTCGAGGGCTATTCCTGCTTCGGCTCGTAGAGGGAGAATTCCTGCTTCTTGCCCGCGTAGGGGCACGCCTTGCCGGTACACTCCCGGTTGCGGGCAATGTAGTGACAGGCCGGCACGGGACCGGACTCCAGCTTGATGTCCATCCGGTTCTTGAGGAAGAGGACGGCCGCGGCCACGGCGTTGCGGGAGGCGCGCTTGCAGCAGCGGGCGCCGCCGTCCACCAGCTGGCCGAGGGCGAAGCTCGTCGCCTCGTTGGCGAGGGCGCGGGGCTCGCCGGTGAGCGGCGTGGCCCCGGTGAGGACGCTGACCGCCACCCCGAGCCCGATGCCGGCGCCGCAGGCCCCGTAGAAGCCGCACCAGCCGCCGGGGACTTTGGCGCCCCGCTCCAGCGCGATATGCACCGCGTTCTCCGGGACGGGATAACCGGCGTTGCGGACCGCCGCCACGAGGACGGCCGGCACCATGGCGTGGTGCTCCGGGCCGTGCATCGGTACGCCGGGGTGGGCCATGACCTGCTCCAGCAGTTCGCCGGGGTTGGCGCTCTTCGATTCCTCCAGGACCTCGTCGAGGATATCCAAGGCGGACTTGCTGTGGCAGGTATCGCAGACGTAGTGGCCGTCCTCGCAGGCGGCCTGGGAGGTGAATGTGCCGCCGCAGTAGACGCAGGTGCGGGGTTGCTCCTCGGTGGAATAGACGAGCGGCTTGCCGCAGACGCCGCAGTTCTCGAACGATTTCATGCGTATCTCCGATGAGGGTTCTATTTTAAGTATAACATGAACGAGCCCAACGGAAATAACCCCGGCTACGTGGCCGGGACGGCGATGACGACCTGCTCCGCGAAGGTGAAGTCCTGACCGTTCGCGAGCGTACCGCTCACCGTCAGCGGGTAGGTGTCCTGCGAGGAGATGCTGCCGTTGATGAGCGTCAGACTGGCGGAAGCCGTTGTGCCCGGCGCCAGCGGGCCCGCCGCGCCGAGGCCGAAGTCGAACTTGTAGCTCCGCTCAAGCTCCAGCGTCGCGTTCAGGGAGACGACCGGTACATCGGAGGTATTTTCCACGGTTATCTCGACCACGGGTCCGCCGGGGTTGAAGGGCGGCATGGGACCGGTCACGCTCAGGACGATGACCGGATTCGCCGGCGGGGTGGTGCCGGTGACGGTGGGAGGCGGGCTGGTAGTGGTCGTCGTACCGCCGGCGCAGCCGGCTGCCGCCAGCAGTATCACACCGAGCAAGGCCACGGCCAAAGTATATCGGCAGCGTCGCAAACGGCGCGGCATGGTTCCATCCTCCAAGATGGTCATCGGCCGCCGGCGCGCGGCGGCCTCTACTATGTAATAACGAAATGGAAGCGGAAAAGTTAGCGGCGGGGATGTCCCGGCGTCAGGCCAACGTTCCGCACCAGCTATGAAGTATCACCGTGTTATCCCACATTCAAACCGAATTCAAACCGGCGTTCACTACAATTCGGTAGACGCATCAAGAGGAGGCCAGGGCGCATGGAAGCCGGCGGGAAGAAACGGATCGTCTCCCTCGATATCGCCAGAGCGCTCGTCATTATCTTCGTCGTGCTCGGGCACTCGATAGAAACGGTCATCAACAACTACGAGCAGGTAACCCACACCTGGTACTGGTTATTCGCCCACTTTTTCAACATACCGGTGTTCCTCTTCGTCAGCGGCTTCCTGACCTTCGGCAAGTTGGGCGGACGGACGATACCGCGCCGGTTTCTGCAGCTGATGATACCGTTCGTCATCTGGACGATGGTGTTCTACTTCTGGTCAACTCACGTTATCCACGGGTTCCCCGTGAGGAGCGATGTCTTCAAGACGGTGCTTTTCTATACCTGGACCATGGACATGTCCGGTCTGTGGTTCTTCCCGCTCCTGTTCGCCCTGACGCTGCTGGTCTACCTGGTACGGTCCAAGCCCTGGGCGATCCTCGGTATAATCGCGGCGGCGTACCTGCTCGACCAGGTGCCGTGGACCCAGGCCCTGCACCTGCCCCAGACGCACTGGCTGAACATGATAGCCTGGTACATGCCGTTCTTCGCCGGCGGCTACTTCATCGCCAAATACAAGGACAAGCTGGCGTCCTTCGGCTGGGTCAAGTGGGCGTGCCTGGCGATCTTTCCCGCATTGTTTTTCGCCTCCGGCGGCCTGAAGTACGTGCTGGAACCGACGGGCGGCTGGCCAGCCTACACGCAGTTCGCGTCCCCCAGAGTAGCCGCGGCGATATTCTACATCTTCGGGATGGGTCTGCTGGGCAGCGGCATGATCCTGGCCGTGTCCGACTTGCTGGCCAGAACGGCGGTAACGCGTAATACGCTGATATTCGTCGGCGCCATGACGCTCGGCATCTACGCGGACCACAGCCTGCTGCGCACGTTCTACCTGGGGAGCGGCGCCATCGCGATGGTGTCCGGCTTTGTCATCAGCATGGCAGGTGCGGTAATCATGACGTGGCTGCTGCAAAAAACCACGATCACCAATGATATCTTCCTCGGCGGGCTGGGCAGGTTTATCCACTCGCGGCCGCGCGCCACGCTGAAACCGGCCGTCGAAACCCACCCGACGGTAAGCTGATACAAGAAACGGCCCCGGCGCAATGCCGGGGCCGTCGTGTGTACTTTTTCCCTGGATCCCGGCCGGAGTTTATCCTGAGCGAAGCGTGAGGGCCGGAATAACAGGCGAGGCTACATCATGCCGCCCATACCGCCCATGCCGCTCATGTCAGGGGCGCCGCCGCCGGCCGGTTTCTCTTCCGGAATATCGGCGACGAGGGACTCGGTGATGAGGACCATGGCGGCGATGGAGGAGGCGTTCTCCAGACCGGTGCGGACCACCTTGGTCGGGTCGATGATGCCCTTCTCCACCATGTTGACGTACTCGTCATTATCGGCATCGTAGCCGACGCCCTTGGGGCTCTTCTTGACGGTATCGATGACGACGGAGCCGTCCTTGCCGGCGTTACCGGCGATCCAGCGGAGCGGCTCGGTGACGGCCTTGCGGACGACGTCCACGCCGATGGCCTCGTCGCCGGTGACCTTGAGCTTATCGAGCACGGGGAGGGCGCTCAGCAGGCCGACGCCGCCGCCGGGGAGGATGCCCTCCTCGACCGCCGCGCGGGTGGCCGAGAGCGCGTCCTCGACGCGGTGTTTCTTCTCTTTGAGCTCGACCTCGGTGCTGGCGCCGACCTTGATGACGGCGACGCCGCCGACGAGCTTGGCCTGGCGCTCCTGGAGCTTCTCGCGGTCGAAGTCGGAGGTGGTCTCTTCTATCTGGGCCTTGATCTGCTTGATGCGCCCGGTGATGGCGTCCTCGGAGCCCTTGCCCTCGACGATGGTGGTGTTGTCCTTGTCCGCGGTGACGCGGCGGGCGCGGCCGAGGTCCTCGACGGTGACGGAATCGAGCTTGCGGCCGACGTCCTCACTGATGACGGTGCCGCCGGTGAGGATGGCCAGGTCTTCCAGCATCGCCTTGCGGCGGTCGCCGAAGCCGGGGGCCTTGATGGCGAGGATGTTGATGGTGCCGCGGAGCTTGTTGACGACGAGGGTCGCCAGGGCTTCGCCGTCGACGTCCTCGGCGACGATGAGCAGGTTCTTGGAAACCTGGAGGATCTTCTCCAGCGCGGGCAGGATGTCCGCCACGGCGGAGATCTTCTTATCGGTGATGAGGATGTAGGGGTCCTCGATGACGGCTTCCATGCGCTCCGGGTTGGTGACCATGTAGGCGCTGAGGTAGCCGCGGTCGAACTGCATGCCCTCGACGTACTCTATCTCGTACTGGGTGCCCTTGGACTCCTCGACGGTGATGACGCCGTCCTTGCCGACCTTCTCCATGACCTCGGCCAGGAGCTTGCCGATCTCGGGGTCCTTGGCGACGATGGTGCCGACCTGGGCGATCTGCTCCTTGTCCTTGACCTCGACGGAGTTCTTCTTGAGCTCCTCGATGAGGGCGTTGGTGGCTTTCTGGATGCCCCGCTTGAGGCCCTGGGACTCGGCGCCGGCGGCGATGTTCTTGAAGCCGCCGGTGATGATGGCGTGGGCCAGGATAGTGGACGAGGTGGTGCCGTCGCCGCAGGCGTCATTGGTCTTGGAAGCGGCTTCCTTGACGAGCTGGACGCCCATGTTCTCGAAGGGGTCCGGGAGCTCGATGTCTTTGGCGATGGTGACGCCGTCATCGATGACGGACGGAGCGCCCCACTTTTTATCGAGCGCCACGGCATGGCCCTTGGGGCCGAGCGTTACCTTGACGGCGTCCGCCAGTTTATCGACGCCCTTCTTCAGGGCGTGGCGGACATCTTCTCCGTAAATGATCTGTTTGGCCATTGTTACTTTCTCCTTGCCTCCCTCGTTATTTCGTCTTCTTCGCCAGGATATCGGACTCGCGGAGAATCATGAGGTCTTCTCCGTCCACCTTGATCTCGGTGCCGCCGTACTTGGCGTAGAGGACGACGTCTCCCACCTTGATGTCCATCACGATGCGTTTGCCGTCATCGGACATTTTGCCCGGTCCCACGGCGAGGACCTCGCCCTCCTGGGGCTTTTCCTTGGCGGTATCCGGCAGGAAAATACCGGACTTGGTTTTCTCTTCCTGCTCGATTGGTTTGACCAGAACGCGGTCGGCCAGGGGTTGCAGTGCAGCTGCCATTAATGCTTCCTCCTTCCTTCTTCCAGCTGGTTACTGACAAGTTTTAGCACTCCCGCGAAGAGAGTGCTAACAGTTCCATGATACCGCAGATAAACGCTCTTGGCAATACCCTCCACGCAGTATCATGAGAATAGAAAAGTGTGCATCTCTCTATTTTCTCTTCGTTTCTCGTTCTCTCTACCGAAATCTCGTGCCAGCTCACGTTTTGATTTGCTTGATGTCACGTGGAGAGAATAAAGCAATCCGTCTGTTTCTGCCGTCTCACCCCCCTGACCCCCTCTCAAACTCGACCCTCTGCCGGTGCATCGTCCCACTGTTTGAGAGGGGGAATTATTTGAGGAAAAGCAATCCCCCCCCGGTCCCCCGCCTTTATAAAGGCGGGGGAAGGAAGGCTGGAAGGGCGGCGGCGCGCCTCCGGTGAGCCATCATGGTGTTACCCTATAGCCGGGCAAGCCGGCATAAATGGATTCCCGCTTTCGCGGGAATGACAAGGAAGGATGACACCCTCTCTCCGACCCTCTCTCGTCAAGGGAGAGGGTGAAAGACCCCGGCCGGTTGTGTCCCGCGCAGTTTCCAATTACAATGTCCACAAACCACCACGGGAGCGTGTATGACCCTCGCGGAAGACATCCTCAACGGTGATGCCGGGGCGGCCGCCCGGCTCATCTCCCTCATCGAGGACGGCGCCCCGGAGGCCGGGAGGGCCCTCGATGCCTTCTCCGGTCACGGCGGCCGCGCGTCTATCATAGGCATCACCGGCGCGCCGGGGACCGGCAAGAGCACGCTGGCGGACGCCCTCACCGCCCACTACCGCGAGAACGAGCTGACGGTAGGCGTGCTGGCCATCGACCCCTCCAGCCAGGTCAGCGGCGGCGCCCTGCTCGGTGACCGGGTGCGGATGCAGCGCCACGCCGCCGATCCCGGCGTCTTCATCCGCAGCCTGGCCACCCGCGGCTGGGAAGGCGGGCTGGCCGGGGCGGCGATCGGCGGCCTGCGCGTCCTCGACGCCCTCGGCAAAGATATCATATTGATGGAAACGGTTGGGGCCGGCCAGGTGGAGGTGGACATCGCCGCCGCCGCGGACACCACGCTGCTCATCCTCAACCCCGGCGCCGGCGACGACATCCAGACCCTCAAGGCCGGTATCCTGGAGGCGGCGGACGTCCTCGTCGTTAACAAGGCGGACCGGGACGGCGCCGACCGCCTGCGGGCGGACCTGGAAGCCATGACCGCCCTCAAGGCCGCCGGTGACCGGCAGCCGCCGGTCGTCATGACCGAGGCCGTCAGCGGCCGCGGCGTCCCGGAGCTGGCCGAGGCCATCGCCCGGCACCGCGAGTATTTAACGTCGTCGGGGCAGCTTGAAAACCGCCGTCGCTCCCGCCTCCGCCTGGAGCTGCTGGCCGCCGCCGAGCAGGCCTGGCGCGACGCCGGCCGTCGCCCGGCGGTGAGCGGGTTCGTCGAAGACCTGCTCGACAAGGTAAGCGCGGGCGCCCTTCCGCCAGGGCGGGCCGCCGCCGACCTCGTGCGCCGCCTGGCCGCGGAGCTCGACCGGTAAACCGCAACGGCCCCCGGCGCCGTCCACGCGGGTGAACCCCGGTCAGCGGCCCTCAGCCGTCCTCCACGCCCGTTTCACTTGATAAAATTCACGCGTGATTGTATAGTTATTAAGATGCCCTTGCCAGCCATGAAAGATACCGATTTCATCGTCGAGCCGGACGTTTTCCGCCTCCTCTCGCCGATACGCCGCCTCCTCTCGGAACACGGGATTCCCGCGTTCCTGGTGGGCGGCTTCGTGCGGGACACGCTGCTGCGGCGCGCCACGGCGGACATCGACCTCGCCGTCGGAGCGGACGCGGTGCAGCTGGCGCCGGCCATCGCCGACGCCGTCGGCGGCAAGCCGGTGACGCTCGACGCCGATAACCGCATCAGCCGCGTCGTGCTGCCGGAGGGCGGCTGGGAGATCGACGTCACCAGCTTCAGCGGGGATATCCGCGACGACCTCGCCCGGCGGGACTTTACCGTCAACGCCATCGCCTGCGAGCTCGGGGAGGCACTCGAGCACGGCCTCGACCCGGACCGGGCCATCGACCCGCTCCGCGGCCGGGCGGACCTCGACGCCCGCCTCATCCGGGCGGTGAGCGACGCGGCCTTCCGCGACGACCCGGCCCGCCTGCTGCGGGCCGTTCGTATCGCGGCGGAGCTCGGCTTCGCCATCGAGCCCGGCACGGAAGACCTCGTCCGGCGGGACGCGCACCTCATCGCCTCGGTGGCCGGGGAGCGTGACCGCGAGGAACTGCTCCGCCTGCTCGCCCTTTCCGGGGCTGGAAAGCACCTTTTCCGCCTCGACAGCCTCGGCCTGCTCACCGCGCTCATGCCGGAGCTGGCGGCCGCCCGGGGCACCGACCAGCCGCACGTCCACGTCTGGGACGTGCTGGAGCACTCCATCCGCACCGTAACGGCGGTGGAGTTCGTGCTGCGGAAAGGCCCCTGGGACTGGGTAAAGGGAGACCTGCTGGCGCCGGTACCCTGGTCCGAGGCGCTGGCAGCGCACTTCGACGAGCCGGTCAACCGCGGCAGCACCCGGCGGACGCTCCTCAAGCTGGCCGCCCTCCTCCACGATATCGCC
>CAZOMF010000106.1:0-7973 GCA_964580635.1 uncultured Dehalococcoidaceae bacterium | reverse complement strand
CCGTCTCACTTCTCCCCCCCCCCGCGCCCCGCGGGGGGGGGGGGGGGGCCGGCCCCCCCCCCCCCCCCCCCCTTCTTCACGCAGAAAGGTAATTCAGGCGAGGTCCCGGAACGCCTGCCCGAACGCCTCCCCGGTGCGGGAGATGTCCTCGTCCGTGTGGGCCGTCGAGATGAAGGCCGCCTCGAACTGCGACGGCGCCCAGTAGATGCCCGCCTCGAGCAGTGCGTGGAAGAGCCTGCCGAACGTCCCGGTGTCCGCTTTCGCGGCGCTTGCGTAGTCGGTCACCGGTCCTGCGGCGCAGAACGGCGTCAGCAGCGAGCCGACCCGGTTGACGGTGACCGTGACGCCGCTCTTTTCAGCGGCTTGTACGATCAGTTTTTCCAGCGCGGCGGCCTTGGCCGCGATGCCTTCATAGACGCCCGGCTGGCGGAGCGCCCGCAGCGTCTCGATGCCGGCCGTCATGGCGAGCGGGTTCCCGGAAAGCGTCCCCGCCTGGTAAACAGCCCCGAGTGGCGCTACCATGTCCATGATGTCCCGCCGCCCGCCGTAGGCGCCCACCGGCAGTCCCCCGCCGATAATCTTTCCAAGGCACGTTAAATCCGGGGTGACATCGTATAAACCCTGGGCGCCGCCGTAGCTCACGCGGAAGCCGGTAATGACCTCGTCGAAGATGAGGAGCGCGCCGTACTTCGCCGTGAGGTCGCGCAGGCCCCGGAGGTAGCCGTCCGCCGGCGGGACGACGCCCATGTTGGCGGCTATCGGCTCCACGATAACGGCGGCGATTTCCTCCGGGAACGAAACAAAGAGCTGCTCCACGGCGGCGAGATTGTTGTACGGCGCGACGAGGGTGTTCTCCGTGTAGCCGTGCGGCACCCCCGGCGAGGAGGCGATGCCGAGCGTCGCCAGCCCGGAGCCGCCCTGCACCAGCAGCCCGTCGCTGTGGCCGTGGTAGCACCCGGCGAACTTGATGATCTTGTCCCGCCCGGTGAAGGCCCGCGCCAGCCGCAGAGCGGACATGGTCGCCTCGGTGCCGGAGTTGACGAGGCGCACCAGCTCGATGGACGGCACGGCTTCAGTGATGGCCTTCGCCAGCTCCACTTCCTGCGGGCAGGAAGCCCCGAAGCTGGTGCCGTCCGCGGCGGCCTTCTTCAGCGCCGCCACGATGGCCAGGTAGGCGTGTCCCAGGATGAGCGGCCCCCACGAGCAGACGTAATCGATGTACGCGTTGCCGTCGGCGTCGTAGATATGGGCTCCCTCGCCGCGGGTGATGAAGGGCGGGGTGCCCCCCACCGCCTTGAAGGCGCGGACAGGGCTGTCCACGCCGCCGGGGAGGTACCGCTGCGCTTCCTCGAAAAGCTCCTGCGAACGGGTCAGTTTCATGGCGTCATTCCTTCTCGCTCAGCCAGCGGGCCGCGTCTTTCGCGTGGTAAGTCAGGATGAGATCGGCGCCGGCGCGCTTGATGGCCGTTAAAAGCTCCAGTGCCACGCGCGGCTCGTCGATCCAGCCTTTCATGGCGGCCGCCTTTATCATGCTGTACTCGCCGCTGACGTTGTAGGCGGCCAGGGGATGGTCGTAGGTCTCGCGGACGCGGCGGATGATATCCAGGTAGGCCATGGCCGGCTTGACCATGACCATGTCCGCCCCCTCGGCGATGTCCGCGGCGACTTCCCGTAAAGCCTCCCGGGCGTTGGCCGGGTCCATCTGGTAGCTCCGCCGGTCGCCGAACTGGGGCGCCGAGCCGGCCGCCTCGCGGAAGGGACCGTAGAAGGCGGAGGCGTACTTGGCGGCGTAGGCCATGACCGGCACGTCCTGGAAGCCGCTCTCGTCGAGCTTCGCCCGGATGCTGCCGATGCGCCCGTCCATCATGTCTGAGGGCGCGATGACGTCCGCCCCGGCCGCGGCGTGGACCGCCGCCATCTCCCCGAGCAGCGGCAAGGTAGCATCGTTGACGACGCAGCCGTTCTCGATGACGCCGCAGTGGCCGTGGCTCGTGTACTCGCAGAGGCAGACGTCGGTGACGACAACGAGCTCCGGCGCGGCGTCCTTGATGACCTTGATGGCCTGCGGCACGACGCCGTCCGGCGCCAGCGCCGACGAGCCGGTCTCGTCCTTGGCGACCGGGATGCCGAACAGGATAACGCCGGGAATGCCGAGCCCGGCGATCTCCTTTATCTCCCGGGCCAGCCGGTCCGGTGAGAAACGACAGACGCCCGGCATGGCGTCGATCTCTTTGTGGATGCGTTTCCCCTCCTCGACGAAGAGGGGCAAAATGAAATCGTCGACGCTCAGCGAGGTCTCGCGGACCATGCGCCGCAGCGCGGGGGTGCGCCGCAGCCGGCGCAATCGCACGGTGGGAAAATCAGCCATTATGAGCCTCCTCCACGGTAATATGTCTCCAGGGCCTTTACCAGCCCCGGTATGGTGGACTCTTCGGCGGTGACGGTGACCATCAGCCCGCGGGAGAGCGCCGTCTCGGTCGTTTTGGGGCCGATACTGGCGACGACGATGTCGTCGAGCAGGTCCACCTTGCCGTCGAGCGCCTTCACCAGGTTGGTGACCGTGGAGGAGCTGGTAAAAGTGACGGCGTCGATTTGCCCGTTTTCCAGCAGCTTCGCGGCCTCGCTGACCCGCTCCGTGTCCGGGGTCGTCCGGTAGGCGGCGACCTCCGTCACCGCGCCGCCGTGCTGCCGTATTGCCGCGGCGAGGCGGTCGTCGGCGATGTCCGCCCGGGGCAAGAGGAACTGCTTGCCGGCGATGTCCAGCTCGCTGAGCGCGGCGATGACGCCTTCGGTGGTGAACGTCCCCGGCACGAGGTCCGCGATGATGCCGTGCTCGGCGAGGGCCGTCGCCGTGGCCGGTCCGATGGCGCCGACTTTCTTGTCCCCGAAGGCCCGCGCGTCGCTGTTCTGGCGGGCCAGCTCGTCGAAGACCGAGGTCACGCCGTTGACGCTCGTGAAGAGCACCCAGTCGTAATTTCCGAGCTCGCTGACGGCTTTGGTCATGGCCTCGTCCTCGGCCAGCTCGATGGCGATGGCGGGCAGCTCGACGGCCTCCGCACCTTTCTCGATGAGGAGCTTGCTCAGGACGCTCGCCTGCCGCCGCGACCGCGTCACGAGCACCCGCTTGCCGAAGAGCGGACGGTTGTCGAACCACCGCAGCTTCTCCCGCAGCCCCACCACCTCCCCGACGATGATAATGGCCGGCGCACCCAGCCCCGCCTCGCGCACCCGCGCTACGATATTCTCCAGCGTCCCGGTCACCGTCCGCTGGCGCGGCCCGGTGCCCTCCCGGATGACGGCGGCCGGCGTGTCCGCCGGACGTCCGTGACTGACGAGCTGCTCGCAGATGGCGCCGATGTTCTGCATCCCCATCAGGAAGATGAGGGTATCGATGCCCTTGCCGAGGTGCTCCCAGTCGAGGGCGGAGACCTCCTTGGTCGGGTCCTCGTGGCCGGTGATGACGGCGAACGACGAGGCCACCCCCCGGTGTGTCACCGGGATGCCCGCGTAGGCCGGGACGGAGATGGCCGAGGTGATGCCGGGGACTATCTCGAACGGCACGCCCGCCTGCCGCAGCACGTCCGCCTCCTCGCCGCCGCGCCCGAACACGAAGGGGTCGCCCCCCTTGAGCCGGACCACCGTCTTCCCCTCCTTGGCTTTCGCCGCCAGCAGCTTGCTGATCTCGTCCTGCGGCAGCGTGTGCTGCCCGGCCCGCTTGCCCACGTAGATGCGTTCCGCGTCCGCGGGCGCGTGGGAGACGAGCCGCTCGTCGGAGAGGGCGTCGTAGACGACGACGTCCGCCTGCTTCAGGCACTCGACGCCTTTTACGGTGATCAGGCCGGGATCGCCGGGACCCCCGCCGACGAGGTAGACGGTTCCGGGTTGCGTCATCGCGTTGCCTCTTCGATAAATTCCCTCGCGCCCTGCGCGATGAAGTCCCGCGCCAGTGCGATGCCGGTCTGCTCCGCTTCGATGGCGGCGCCGGTCTGCCTGCCCCGTACCACGCGGGCGCCGTCGGGGCTGGCGGCCAGCCCCTCGATGGTCAGGGTCTCGCCGTCGAGCGTGGCGAGCGCCGCGATGGGCGCCGTGCAGCCGCCGCCGAGCTCGTAGAGAAAGGCCCGCTCGGCGAGGGCGCATTGCCACGTCGATCCGTGGTTGATGCCTGCCGCCAGCTTCAAGGCGTCGTCATCGTCGCTCCGCAGTTCCATGGCGACGATGCCCTGCCCGACCGCCGGCAGGAACGCCGCCGGCATATATTGAGTGATCCTGTCCTGCAAATCCATGCGGTTGAGGGCGGCCGCCGCCAGCATAAGGCCGTCGTACTCCCCGTCCGCCACTTTCCGCAGCCGCGTGTCCACGTTGCCCCGGACGCCCTCGGTGACGAGGTCCGGCCGCAGCGCCCGGAGCTGGAGCTGCCGCCGCAGGCTGCCCGTCCCGATGCGCGCCCCCTCCGGGAGCTGGGCCAGCGTCTCCCCCCGGGTGACGAGCACGTCGCGCGGGTCCTGGCGTTCGAGCGCCCCGGCCAGCTCCAGGCCTTCCGGCATGAGGGTCGGCACGTCCTTGAGGCTGTGCACGGCGATGTCGATGTCCTTGGCGAGGAGGGCTTCCTCCAGTTCCTTGACGAACACGCCGATGCCGTCCATGCGGTCGAGCCGGGTGGTCCGGTCGCGGTCGCCCCCGGTAACGATCTTCTTTATCTCGAAGCGCCGCGCCGGGAAGGCCGCCCGCAAACGGGCCAGCACCGTCTCCGCCTGGATGACGGCCAGCCGGCTGCCCCGGGTACCGATGACGACGGGTTCGCGGGTCATGCCCGGTCGAGCTCCTCCAGGTTGAACACCCGGCTTACCACGTCCGAGCCGTGCCCGTTGCCGTTCCCGCCGCCGCTCTTCTTGAGGTAGTCGATGGGGTCCTGGAGCAGCTTGTTGACGATGGCCTCGGTCATCTTTTCCAGGCTCTCGCGCTGGTCCTCGGTGAGGGGCGGCAGCTTCTTGAGGGTCTTCTGGAGGTGGCTCGTGCGGATGCGCTCGCCGCGCTCCATGAGGGCCCGGATGGCCGGGCGCACGGCATGGGTCTGCCACCAGGTATCGAAGCGGTCCACCTCGAAGGCGATGACCTCCTCGGCCTTGCCCGCCTCCTCTTCCCGCGCCCGCCGGTTCTGCTCGGATATCTCGTTGAGGTGGTCGATGTTGTAGAGGAAGACGTTGTCCATCTGGGCGACGGCCGGCTCCACGTTGCGCGGCACGGCGATATCGATGATGACGAGCGGCTCGCCCGGCCGCTTCTCCATGGCCGGGGAGACCTGGAACGGCGTCAGAATGTGGTGCGGCGCATCGGCGCAGCTGATGATGAGGTCGGCCGATTCTATCTCCTCGACGATGTTCTCGTAGTGTATGGGTATGCCGCCGAGCGTTTCCGCCAGGGCGGTGGCCCGCTCGAAGGTCCGGCTGGCGACCTTGGCGTTCCTCGCGCCCCGGTCCCGCGCCGCCTGGGCCACGAGCCGCCCGGCCTCCCCGGCGCCGATAACGAGCATCCGGCAGTTCGCCAGGTCCCCGACGACCCGTCCCGCCAGGTCCACCGCCACCGAGCTGATGGAGAGGGCGTTCTTGCTGATGGCGGTCTCGTCCCGGACGCGCCGCCCGGTGCGGATGGCGTCGGTGAAGATGCGCCGCAGCGGCAGGCTGGCCACGCCGGCCTTCTCGGCCGCTTCCAGTGAGTTCTTCACCTGCCCGAGCACCTCGTACTCGCCGATGACCATGGAATCGAGCCCGCAGGCCACCCGGAACAGGTGCTGGGTTGCCTCCCGGTCCATGAAGCGGTAGGTGAACTCGTCGAGCTCCGCCTGGGAGACATCGAAATACTCTTTCAGGAAGGAGCAGCTCCGCCACTCCCGCCCGTGGTCCTGGGCCTCCAGGCTGTAAAGTTCGGTACGGTTGCAGGTGGAGAGGATGATGCCGCTCTCCATGCACTCCTTCATTTGCATGAGCGTTTCCGGCAGGTGGCCGGTCCGTACGCTCACCTTTTCGCGGAGCGCCACGGGGGCGGTGTGATGGTTTATCCCGATTAGAGACAGGTGCATTACGTAAGGTCTCCTTCCGTGAGAGTGGACATGAGCAGTTCGCGGGCCTCGGCGGCGCGCCGCTCGCGGAGCAGCCCGGTCAGCTTGTCCAGGTCGAGCGCCCGCTGCCAGGTCGCTTCCGGGGGCCGCACGGCCTTCTGCTTCAATTCTGAGCGTACCTCGCCGGCGAGCGCGGCCAGCTCGGCGAAGTCCTCGCCGTACTGGTCTTCCAGCCGCGTCCGCAGCTTGCGGGCGAGGGCCGGGCTCTTGCCGCCGGTCGAGACGGCGATGGTCAGGTCGCCGCGGTGCACGGTGGACGGCACGATGAAATCCGAGCAGCTTGCATCGTCCACGGCGTTGACGATGCAATGGTGCGTCCGGGCGTCCGCGGCGATACGCCGGTTGGCCTCGCGGTCGTCGGTCGCCGCCACGACGACGAAGGCGCCTTCGAGGTCGCCGTCCCGGTATTCCCTGGCGGTAACGGTAATGTGCTTGCCGGCGGCCAGCTGCTGGAGCTCGGGGCAGACGTCCGGCGCGATGACCTCGACGGCCGCCCCGGCACGGAGGAGAGCTTCCACCTTGCGCAGGGCCACATTGCCCCCGCCGCAGACGACGCAACGCCGGTTATTGACCTCGAGGAACACCGGATAGTACGACATGCTACACCGGGTACCGTATCCTTTGCTTCTTTATCTCGCGCGTGCTGAAGAGCACGCCATGGTCCTTGATTTCAAATCTCTCCGCCGTCTCCCGCGCCAGCCCGATCGCAATCTCCTTCTCCTTACCGTGAATCATGGCGAACAGGTTGTACGGCCAGTCGGGGTTGGTGCGGCGGATGTAGCAGTGGCTCACCTCGCGGCGGCCGGCCAGGTACTCCCCGACCTCGTCCTGATGCTCGGGCGCCACGGCGAAACAGGCCATGCCGTTGGCCGTGTAGCCTGCCCGGCGGTGGTTGACGGCGGCGGAGTAGCGCCGGATGAAGCCCCGCTCCTCCAAAGAGGCGACCGCCTCCAGGAACTTCGCCACGTTAAGCCCGGCTTCTTCCGCCATTCCCGCGAAGGGGTTGCCCGTCATGGGCAGGTCCCGCTGCACGGCGTTGAGCACCGCGCGGTCGGCAGCGGACATGGTCCCGGTTTCGTGGCCGGGTTGCGCCGGCATCTGCGGACCTTCGGGCGCCGCCCCGTCCCCGAAGAACGCCCCTATCTTATAGAGCTTCGTGGCGGGGAGCTGAAAAATGGCCCCGGCGGGAATAGCCGCGCCTGTCGTGTGCAATTCGGCCTCGATGGCTTCTTCGCTGGACAGCGCCAGCGTGAACCAGATGTTAAAGGCGTGGTCGCGCTCGTAGGCGTGGCTGATGTGCGGGTTCTCGATGAGGACGGCGTCGGCATGGACCATGTTTTCTGGCAAGACTCTGGCCGCCACGAGCGTCGTCCGGTAGCCGAGGCTCCGGGCGTCCATCACCGGCCCTATCATGCGCACCACGCCGCTCTCCCGCAGGATCTGGATAGCCGCCATCACCTGCCCGGTCGCCAGCCCCAGCTCCTTCCCCATCGCCTCGTACGGTTCCGCCACGAGCGGGACGCCCTTCTGGAGCCGGTTCAGCAACCGGGTGGTCGTCTCATCGAGCCTTGTGGTCGCAGCGTGTGCCATACTACGCGATGCCGATCTCCTCGTCGGTGAGGTAGCAGGCCGGGTCTTCCATCCAGACGTCGTTGTAGACCGCCTCGGCGCGCTCCCGCAGGTTGCCGTTGCATATCTCCAGGAACCGGCATTTTGCGCAGCGCCCCTTGAGCAGCGCCTTGCGGTCCTTGAGGCCCCGCATGAGCTCGTCGGAGGTGTCCATCCAGATGTCCCCGAATGTCCGCTCCCGCACGTTCCCGAAGCTGTGGTGCCACCAGAACTGGTCGGCGTGCACGTT
>CAZOMF010000105.1:0-8007 GCA_964580635.1 uncultured Dehalococcoidaceae bacterium | reverse complement strand
CGTCCTGCTGGTTCTCGTACCAGACTTCCATGTTGACGTCGATATCGCCCTTGGCGAGGCCGGCGGTCAGCGGGATGGTATCGCCGGGGGTATAGACGGACGCCGGGTAGCCGAAGCCGTTCTCAAGGATAAAGGCGGCCACGCGGTTGTGCACGAGGGCACTGTTCCAGCTCAGGTCCGCAAAGGTGATGGGCTGTTTCGTCGCATTGCTGCCGGAACTGCAGCCGGCGACCACGGGTATCACGAAGGCCATGATCATGAGCAGTGATACCGCACGGAGCCATCGGGTCTTGAATTTCTTCATGGGTCGTTCCTCCTTTTATTTTCGTCCGCGGGGGGCCTTCCCGTTCCGCGCGCGACAACAGGCCAGTTTGACCGTATAACTCCGGTACAAAGGGGAAAAGAGAAGAACCATCAAGGGTTGATGGTGATGAACGCGACAGAGCCCGGGCAGGATTCGGGTGGGGTTTAAAGGTGCCGGAGGGAGCGGCAGACGTCTCTGGAAACAGGTGCCGTGGTCGGGTAAAACGGGAAAAGCGCTCGAAGTATTTTTTTTATCGCTGGTAGCCGGGGCATCACCTCGATCTTGCGGATTTCAGTGTGGTCCACGCGCTATAGCACGCCAGCGGACTTCATCTATCCTACCGGGTAGGGGTGCATTTGTCAAACCGGTGACGGGGTTCCGGTACCGGACAGTGGCCCGGTTGTGCGGTCAGCGGGCACGCCCGGCGGGACATATCTTGAGGCATTCCGAGCAGCCGCCGGAGGCGTTGATGGTGGTGGAGCACCTGAAGCGGTCGATGCGCACCGGCTCGCCGGGAACGGGTCGGGGGATGGCCCCGGCGGGGCAGATCTTGATGCAGGCGCCGCCGCAGGCGGGGCAGGGGTCGTCCACCTCACCGGCGGCGGTCGGCGGGAGGGGGGCATCGGTGATGAGGGCGGAGAGGCGGACGCGGGCCCCGTACTCCGGGGTCAGCAGCATGCTGTGCCAGCCTATTTTACCCAGACCGGCCATCTCCGCGAGGCGTCCGAAGGGCATGACGCCGCGGAGGTCGCGGTCGCTGAAGGGGGCGCCGTCGGCCGGGGTCGGGATGCCGCGGTACCCGAGGGGATGCAGCCGCTTGACGATTTTATAGGCGTCCCAGTCCAGGTGGCCGGACACGAGCTCCATGTTGCGCGCGGCGAGGTCCGAGGTGAAAAGGTCGCCGACGTTCCGCTTGGAGGTGAAGAACCTGATGACCTCCGGGAACACCTCGGAGGCGAGCACGACCACGGACCGGGCCGCCGGCATGATCTCCCGGACCCTGGCGGGCGTGCCGGTTTCCTCCCAGTCATCCAGCCGCACGATGCCGATCTTGTCTGCGGTGATGTCCCCGAACAGGTCGTCCTTCTCCCGTGGTGTCAGCTCCATGCGCTCCTCCGGCCGTTCTCGCTGCTGACAGGGTACCACAGTTCGGGACGGCGACGCGAAAAGCCCGGCAGGGAAAGCGGCCTGGCTGAATCCGGCTGGCACGGCAGGGATGGATTCCGGCCCGCGCCGGAATGACGGTAAAGCCGAAGAGAAAATCCCTCTCCATCTCCCTTTACAAAAGGAGACGACAGGCCGTTACCGGAGACGATCACCGGCGCATGGAGTACCGAGACGGGTACGGGATTCTTCCGTCGCTGCGCTCCCTCGGAATGACTGGCAGGGCACGCCCTTCGAGGGACAGGAGGTCTCCTCCTTCGGCTATTTGAGAAGCGAAGCCGCGGGACTCCCGAAAGCCCGGGCGATGTTCTTTTCCACGATGTCCCGCGCCGCGAGGAGCTCCCCGAGGAACTCCTCGGTGCGGGGTTTCATGCGGCTCTCCGGCCCCAGCACGGCCAAGGCGAGCGGCACCATGTAGTTCCTCACCATCACAGAGATGTTCATCGCTTCCGGTATCCGCTCGCCGTAGCTCATGGCATAGCCCTGCTCGCGGACGCGGTCGAGCTGCACGAGCAGCTCTTCCGGCCGGACGATGGTGCGCTCCGTGCGCGGCTTATAGCTCTGGTTGTTCACGATGATGGAAAGCTCCTTCGGGCCGAGCTGGGCGAGCAGCGCCTTGTAGCCGGCGCCGGAGTACAGGTCCGTATTGACCCGTTTCTTGCCGACTATCTGGAGGTCATAGCTGCTGGGTATCTCGTGGAGCGTGATGCCGTAGACCCCCACCAGCATGTTCAGGGCGACCGATTCCCGGGTGACCTCGGCCACGTGCTGCATGGCCAACACCGCGCACGACAGCAGGTACTGGTGGGTGACGATCGGGTCGGCGGCCAGCTCGGAAACCAGCGGGCCCACGTAGTAGCGCCGGTCGAAGATGTTCCTCATCAGGAACCCGGCGCTCTCCAGCGTACCCAGCAGGCGGTGCGCCGTGGACTTGTGGACGTCCAGCTCGGCGGCGACCTCGGTCACCGTCATGGGCCCGTGCCTCAGCTTCCTCAATATCTGAGAGGCGCGGAACACCGCTTTCAGCCCGTTGGGCTGGCTATCAGTGGGCATGGCAATCAATCCTTTTGACCCGGAAGGGGCGGCAATCCCCCTCCGGTACTGCGAATGCATTGTATTTTTCCTCTCTACTATAGTACATAACCACGCGGGCCGACAAAAAAGCGAGGCGCTCCCGGGCGGCCAGAGCACTCCCCGGAGCCTCAGGTCGAGCGTGTCCCGCAGGCCGTGAGGATGGGGATGATGAGCAACACTAAAGCGCCTAAAACAGCATCAGTTTTTTCATTCGGTGCTCCTTGATTTCTTTTCCAGGGGCGAGAAAAGGAACTGGAGTACGAAGCTGGCTCTTGTTTTATCCGATCTTCCGGTCCACCATCTCCTTTCCCGTTATGCTATCGGCTGCAACCCGTTGTTTCGTGATGCCCGGGACCATGTTTTAATCAACCACGGTTGACGAATTAACGTATTATCACCTATGGGTAAGGCCTCTGTCAAAGGTATGGGCGCATAATTGTTACGCTACCGGAACCGGTGTTTCACTTGACAAACCGCGACCGGCTGTCACTATACTATTTGACAACTATTGTTCGCGAATTAGCTCCCCTGAAAAGAACCGGCGCTCACCGGGCCGGCGGCGCGTTATCGTTTGACGGGCTTTGAGCCGGTATGATGAAATGCATAAAGGGGCCGGAGCATGATGCGGAACCGCAATCCTGACCGACGCGACCGCCGCAACCCGTCCGGCGGGCCGGGACGCGCCGCCCGCCGTGAGCTGCCGGACCCGCCCCGCTACGTCCACCTGGCCCGCGCACCACGGGCATCAGCCCCGTGCAGCGGCCTGCGATAAAATCCGACGAGAAGGAGAAACACAATGGCGGGAAAAGAAGACCAATTCCAGGGCGTCATCAGGACGTCGTACCTGGACTCGACGCCGTGGTGGCGGGAGGAGACCAAGGCGCCCGAGGGCGCGCCCAACGTCCTCTACATCGTCATCGACGACACGGGCTACTCGCAGATAGGGTGCTACGGCTCGCTCATCGACACGCCGGCCATCGATTCTATCGCCGCCGACGGCCTGCGCTACAGCGACTTCCACGTCAACGCGATGTGCTCGCCCACCCGCGCCAGCCTGCTGACCGGCTGCAACAACCATACCGTCGGGGACGGCTACCTGACGAATTTCGACCTCGGTTTCCCGGCCCTGTCCGGCAACATCGACCCGAAGTACGGCTACCTCAGCGAGACGCTCGTCGAGAACGGCTACTCCACCTTCGCGGTGGGCAAGTGGCACCTCTGCAACCAGAAGCACATGAACGGCGCCGGGCCGTTCACCCAGTGGCCGCTGGGGCGCGGGTTCGAGAAGTTTTACGGCTTCCTCAACGCCGCCACCAGCCAGTACTACCCGGACCTGATCCAGGACAACAGCTATATCAACGCGCCCAAGAGCCCGGAGGAGGGCTACCACCTGAGCAGCGACCTCGTCGACCGGGCCATCGACTACATCGGCGACCAGAAATCCTGCTATCCGGAAAAACCGTTCTTCTGCTACCTCGCCTTCGGCGCGATGCACGCCCCGCACCACGCCCCGAAGGACTATATCGCCCGGTACAAGGGGAAGTTCGACGAGGGCTGGGACGTCTACCGGCAGAAGGTCTTCGAGAAGCAGAAGGAGCTCGGCATCATCCCGCCGGACACGGTGCTTACCGAGCACAACTACCTGGCCGCGCCCTGGGACACCCTGACGGAGAAGCAGAAAGAGGTCTTCCCGAAGTTCATGGAGGTGTTCGCCGGCTTCCTGACCTACACCGACGAGCAGGTCGGGCGGTTGCTCGACTACCTGAAAAAGATCGGACAGTACGATAACACGCTCATCGTGTTCCTCTCCGATAACGGCGCGTCCGGCGAGGGCGGCCCCGAGGGCTGCTTCAGCGAGTACACGCACCTCATGGGCATGCGGTGGGCGGAGCTCATCTCCGAGGAAGACCTCGAGCTCATCGGCGGACCGGAGGCGGCCAACCACTACCCGCGCGGCTGGGGCTGGTCCGGCAACACGCCGCTCAAGATGTACAAGACGTGGACCTACGCCGGCGGCGTGAAGGTGCCGCTCATCATGAGCCTCCCCGAAAAGATCAAGGACCGGGGCGCCATCCGCACCCAGTACCACCACGTCATCGACGTCAACAAGACGGTGCTCGACATCTGCGGCATCGAGCAGCCGGACACCGTCAAGGGTGTCAAGCAGGCGGAAAAGCCCGGCATCAGCATGGCCTACACCTTCGACGCGCCGGAGGCGCCGCGGCAGCGGCACGTCCAGTACTACGAGATGCTCGGCAACCGCGGCATCTGGGCGGACGGCTGGAAAGCGGTGGCCGACCACGTCATCTCCGACAGCTTCGACCAGGATAAGTGGGAGCTCTACCACACCGACGAGGACTTCTCCGAGGCCAAGGACCTGGCCGCGGAGCACCCGGACAAGCTCCGGGAGATGGTGGACCTCTGGTGGCACGAGGCCGGCAAGTTCGGCGTGCTGCCCATGCTGGAGAGCTACTACAAGAAGAAGGGCGGTTTCGACTTCAACAAGTCGCTCAAGTTCGCCCCGTCCGAGTACCACAGCCACTACACGTTCTACCCGCAGATGACCCCGAACTCCCTGGCGCCCCGGCTGGCCAACAAGTCCTTCGTGATAACGGCCTACGTCAACCACGCGAAGGGCGCCGAGGGCGCGCTCATCTCCGCCGGCGACATCATGGGCGGCTACGCGCTCTACGTCAAGAACGGCAAGCTCGTCTTCGACTTCAACTACCTGGCCGAGAAGCACTTCCATCAGGAATCGGACACCGCGGTCCCCGAGGGCGAGATCACGCTCGGCTTCGAGTTCGTCTCCACCAAGCCGGACCAGGGCGTGGGACGGCTGCTCATCAACGGCAGCCCGGCGGGCAACGTGCCCATACAGGCCTACCCGCTCTTCTCCGGCGGCAAGTTCGCCATCGGCCGGTACGCGCACTCCCCGATCTGCAAAGACATGAAGTCCGACAACTTCTTCAAGTACGGGGGGACCATCGACCGGGTGGAGATCGACATGGAGCGCCCCACCGACGACATGGACCTCATGCTGGAGATAGAATCGGAGCACATCCACCAGTAGCCGAAGCAAACGTACGGAAAGGTGTGAACGAAAATGGCGAAAGAATCGCAGGACTACCAGGGCGTCATCAGGACCCGGTACATGGATTCCACCCCATGGTGGCCGGAGGACCGGACCCGGGACGGCCTGCCGAATATCCTCTACATACTGCTCGACGATACCGGCTACTCCGACGTGGGCTGCTACGGCTCCGTGATCGAGACGCCGAACATCGACGCGCTGGCGGCGCAGGGGCTCCGCTACCGGGACTTTCACGTCACCGCCATGTGCTCGCCGACGCGGGCCAGCCTGCTGTCCGGCTGCAATAACCACGCGGTCGGCATGGGGTTCATCGCGGAGATAAACATGGGCTACCCCGGCTACCAGGGCTGCGTCGGGAAGGAGTACGGCCTCATCAGCGAGACGCTGGTGCGGAACGGCTACGCCACCTACGCGCTCGGCAAGTGGCACCTGGCGCCGCCGGAGCAGCGCACCTCGACGGGTCCGTTCGACCAGTGGCCGCTCGGCCGCGGTTTCCAGAAGTACTACGGCTTCCTCGGCGCGGCGACGGGCCAGTTCTACCCGGAGCTGGTGCGGGGCAACGAGTTCGTCGACCAGCCCAAGATGCCCGAGGAAGGCTACCACATCAGCGAGGACCTGGCCGACAAGGCCATCACCTATATCGGCGACCTCAAGTCGAACAACCCGCAGAAGCCCTTCTTCTGCTACCTGGCCTTCGGGGCGCACCACTCGCCGCACCAGGCGCCGAAGAGCTACATCGACCACTACCGGGGCCGGTTCGACGAGGGCTGGGACGTCTACCGCCAAAAGGTCTTCGAGAAACAGAAGAAGCTGGGCCTCATCCCGGAGGACTGCGTGCTGCCGGAGAACGACTACGTGGCCCCGGCCTGGGACACGCTGACGGACAGGGAGAAGAAGGCCTTCGCCCGCTACATGGAGGTCTACGCCGGGTTCGTGTCCCACACCGATGCCCAGATTGGCCGGGTCATCGACTATCTCAAGAAGATAGGCCAGTACGATAACACCATCGTCGTGTTCCTGTCCGATAACGGCGCCTCCGCCGAGGGCGGGCGCTGGGGGGCCAAGAGCTACGCCTACCACTACTCGACGGAAAAAGACCCGCCGCTGGTGGACGAGGAGGACCTGGACAAGCTCGGCTCGCCGGAGCTCCGGGTACACTATCCCTCGGGATGGGCGCGGGCCTCCAACACGCCGCTGCGCATGTACAAGTCGTGGAACCACTGCGGCGGCATCAAGGTCCCGCTCATCGTTACCTGGCCCGACCGGATAAAGGACAGGGGTGCCATCCGGACGCAGTACCACCACGTCATCGACATCAACGCGACCATCCTCGAACTTCTGGGCATCGAGACGCCGGAGGAAATCAACGGCGTGACGCAGGAAGCGAAGCACGGCACGAGCATGGCCTACAGCTTCGACAACCCGGAGGAAGCCACCCACCGGCGCGTGCAGTACTACGAGATGGTCGGCAACCGGGGCATCTGGGCCGAGGGCTGGAAGGCGGTGGCCGACCACGCCGTCAACCCGACCTTCGACTTCGACAAGGACGAGTGGGAGCTGTTCCACACCGATACGGACTTCACCGAGGCCCATAACCTGGCGAAAGAGAACCCGGCCAAGCTCCGGGAGATGGTCGACCTGTGGTGGCACGAGGCGGGCAAGTACAAGGTCCTGCCGCTGGCCGAGAGCCACCTGAAAAAGAAGGACGACTTCAACTCCAAGATGATGTACCGCTACAAGCCGATGCCGCCGCGGAAACACTACGTGTACTACCCCGAGTTCGTCCCCGGTCCCGGGCCGCGGCTCGTCCAGGGCTCCTTCACGGCGACCGCCTACGTCACCTACAAGACCGGCGACGAAGGCGCGCTGTTCGCCGCGGGCGAAAATACCGGCGGCTACGCGCTCTACGTCCGGGACGGCAGGCTGAAGTTCCACTACAACTGGCTGACCTTCAAGGAGTTCCACGTCGATTCGGACGCGGCGCTGCCCCAGGGCGAGCTTGAGCTGGCCCTGGACTTCTGCCTGACCCGGCCCGGCGTCGGCGTCGGGCGGCTCCTCATCAACGGGAAGCCGAGCGGCAACGTGCGCATCGAGTCCCAGCCGCTCTTCCAGGGCGGCATGTTCGCCGTCGGCCGCTTCCCCTGGGTCTCCGTGGCCGGCGACCTGAAGGAGAAGGGGCACTTCCCGTACACCAACCACATCGACCGGGTGGAGTTCGAACTGGAGCGCCCGGCCGGCGACCTGGAAGCCATGATCGAGCTGGAAAAGGCCCTGAGCGAAGAATAAAACCGCCACAATCACTAGGGAAAGCAGTGAAACAGCCGCGTCCCGGCAAAGTCGGGGCGCGGCTATCGTTTTACGGCTTGCCGTCCAC
>CAZOMF010000104.1:0-8073 GCA_964580635.1 uncultured Dehalococcoidaceae bacterium | reverse complement strand
TGATGATGACGCTGTTGCGGAAGTCCACGCGGCGGCCCTTGGCGTCCGTCAGGTGACCGTCATCGAAGATCTGCAGCAGCAGGTTGAACACGTCCGGGTGGGCCTTCTCGATCTCGTCGAGGAGGATGCAGCTGTAAGATTTACGCCGGACCGCCTCGGTAAGCTGGCCGCCCTCGTCGTAGCCGACGTAGCCGGGCGGCGCCCCGACGAGACGGGACACGGCGAACTTCTCCATGAACTCGGACATATCGATGCGGATGAGGGAATCCTCGCTGCCGAACATGAATTCCGCCAAGGCCCGGGCTAGCTCGGTCTTGCCGACGCCGGTGGGGCCGAGGAAGATGAAATTACCGATGGGACGGCGGGGGTCCTTGAGGCCGGCGCGCGCCCGCCGGATGGCCTTTGAAATCGTATCGATGGCTTCGTTCTGGCCGACGATGCGTTCGTGGAGCACCTCTTCCATGTTGAGCAGGCGGCTTGTCTCGTCATCGGAGAGCTGCACGACCGGTACGCCGGTCCACATGCTGACCACCTCGGTGACGTCATCCTTGTTCACCACGACGTTGTCCTGCTCCTGCTCGCTCCGCCATTCCTCTTCCATCTGCTGGGCCATTTCTTCGGCGCGGGTCTCTTCCTCGCGCTTCTCGGCGGCCACGTCGTACTGCTGGGTGGTGAGGGCTTCTTCCTTTTCCTTGCGGATGTTATCGAGCTCGACCTTCTTCTCCTTGAGCGTCAGCGGCATCGTGTAGTGCTTGATGCGCACGCGGGAGGCGGCTTCATCGATGAGGTCGATGGCCTTGTCCGGGAGGAAGCGGTCCGGGATATAGCGCGCCGCCAGGTTGGAAGCGGCGGACAGCGCCTCGTCGCTGATCTTGAGGCGGTGGTGCTCTTCGTAGCGCTCGCGGAGGCCGCGCAGGATCTGCAGGGTCTCGTCCACGGACGGCTCCTCGACGAGGACCTTCTGGAAACGGCGTTCGAGGCCGGCGTCACGCTCGACGTACTTGCGGAAGTCGTCCAGCGTCGTGGCGCCGATGCACTGGAGCTCGCCGCGCCCGAGCGAGGGCTTTAAAATGTTGGCGGCGTCCACCGCGCCTTCGGCGGCGCCGGCACCGACCATGGTATGGAACTCATCGATGAAGATGATGCAGTTGCCGGCGTTCTTGATCTCTTCGATGATCTTCTTGAGACGTTCTTCGAACTCGCCGCGGTACTTGGTGCCCGCCACGAGGGATCCCATATCGAGGGCGATGAGCCGCTTGTCCGCCAGCGTCTCCGGCACGTCGCCACTGATGATGCGATGGGCGAGGCCTTCGACGATGGCCGTCTTGCCGACGCCGGGCTCCCCGACGAGGGCGGGGTTGTTCTTGGTGCGGCGGCTGAGGATCTGGATGAGCCGCTCGATCTCATTGGAGCGTCCGATGACGGGGTCCAGTTTATTGGCGCGGGCGGCGGCGGTGAGGTCCGTGCCGAGCTGGTCGAGGGCGGGGGTCCGGCTGGAGCCGCGTGGCATGCGCTGCTTGCTGGGGGTGCTCTGGGTCAGGATGTGGCCGACCTCGGCGCGGGTGCGTTCCAGAGTGATACCGAAACTGTCCAGCACGCTGGCGGCCACGCCTTCACCTTCGCGGAGGAGGCCGAGCAGCAGGTGCTCGGTGCCGATATAGTTATGGCCCATCTGGCGGGCCTCGTCGATGGCGAGCTCGATGACCTTCTTGGCGCGCGGGGTCAACCCGGTCTCACCGGTGCCGGGCTTCTCGCCGCGGCCGATGATGAACTCCACGGCCGAGCGCACCTTGTTGAGACCGATGCCGAGATTGGTAAGGACCCGGGCGGCCACGCCTTCTTCCTCACGCACCAGCCCGAGCAGGATGTGCTCGGTACCGATATAGCTGTGGTTCAGATTGCGGGCTTCTTCCTGGGCGATGGTGAGGACCCGGCGGGCACGTTCCGAAAACTTCTCAAACCTGCTGGCCATAACTCAATCCTGTACGTTCACTCCAATCGGCGCTGCTAACCTCATGTTATAACAAAAAACGAGGCGACGCAAGTAAAGAAATAGCCTGATGTGCCTGAGGGACGGCACGCATATTTGGCGGGCAGCGGGAGGGGGGTATGGAACAGGCAGAAAAAGTAAAGCCCCCTGGCGGTGGCATATTTTCCACAAGGAGTCGCCCCCTCAGTATCGTCTGCGCTGAAGCGTTTCACTTCCGTGTTCGGGATGGGAACGGGTGGGACCGCTCCGCTAAAACCACCAAGAGGCTTAAAGCTCTTGTCTGCCTGTTCAGTTGTTAAGGGTCGTTTGCACAACCATTGAATATTCTAGCATACTTTCAGGCGGTTGAAAAGAGGGTAGCGTGCTCCTATCGTAAACAGATGAAAAAATCGTCTGCCGCTTGGAAAACACAGCATGGGTCGCCAGAATCGCCCTTGACAAGCCTGAGGACAAATGCTAGGTTAGGAAAGGGTTTTTCCGGAGGGGTATTTCACACTCAGCGACGCGGCGCCGGAGGGCGTTGCCGCACCGGCGCCGTGAACGTCCCAAGGTCGACCCTGCAGGATGATGGAATGGTAAATATCGCTGATATTCCCGTCATACCGCCGGCTGCTTCTGAGAGAAAACCACGAGGTGATAACACTATGACCATAGAGCTGGTTCACATCGGTTTCGGGAACATCATGGCGATGAACCGGGCTATAGCCATCGCCTCGCCGAACTCCGCCCCCACCAAGCGGACCATCCACGAGGGCAAGACGGCCGGCATGGTGATCGATATGACGAGCGGCCGGCGGACCAAGGCCGTTATCTTCACGGACAGCGGGCACATCATCCTGGCGGCCCTGGCGCCGGAGACCATCGCCAGCCGCCTGCAATCGAGCCGCAACGGGGGATCCAGGCAGGACGGCCACGACGACGACGATGAAGCTTGAACCCGACCCCCCGCACCTCACCACCGAACCGCTTCTCATCATTCTTTCCGGGTTATCCGGAGTCGGCAAGGACGCCGTCCTGGCCGAGCTCCGCAGGGATGGCCCGCCCCTGGAAATCATCGTGACCATGACCACGCGCGCCATGCGCCCCGGCGAACGGGAGGGCGTACCGTACCACTTCGTCACCAGCGAACGTTTCATGGCGATGCATAACGCCGGCGAACTCCTGGAATGGGCTGAAGTATACGGTAACTACTACGGTAATTCCCGTTCAGAGGTCAAAGCCGCGCTGGCTGCCGGCAAGGACGTCCTTCTCAAGGTGGACGTGCAGGGAGCGGCCACCATCAAGAATCTCGTGCCGGAGAGCATTGCTATTTTTCTGGCCACACCTACCCTCGCCATGCTGGAAGCGCGGCTGCGGAGCAGGGGGACGGAATCCTCCGCGGACCTGGACCTGCGGCTGAAGACGGCGGCCGGAGAGCTCGAACAGCTGCCACAGTTCGATTACCTGGTGATGAACAACGAGGGCGGCATAATGAAGGCCGCCGCGGACGTCCGCGCCATCATCACCGCGGAAAAATGCCGTATCGGGCGGTGCCGGCCTACGTTGTAACCTGGCTACGGCAAGAGGTGGAGCAGCCAGGAGAAAATGTAGCCGAGGATGCCGCAAATGGGGAAGGTGAGTATCCACGCGGCGACGATGTTGCCCGCGATTCCCCAGCGTACCGCCGAAAACCGTTCCGTTGCCCCGACACCCATCGTCGAGGCGCTAATGAGGTGCGTGGTGCTGACGGGGATCCCGAAGGCCGAAGCGACCTCGATGACGGTGGCGGCGGAGGCCTGCGTGGCGAACCCCTGCGCCGGCCGGAGCGTCGTCACCCGCATACCCATCGTCTGAATGACCTTCCAGCCGCCAAAGGCTGTACCAAGGCTGATGGCGACGGCTGGTACTAGAATGACCCACCAGAGGTTCCCCGAGAGGATCGAGAGCCGGTCCCAGATGGTGGGGTCATTGAAATAGACGACCATGGCCATGGCGATAACGCCGATGGGCATCTGTCCATCGTTCTTACCGTGACTGTAGGCCATGAAGGCCGTGGTCAGGTACTGCCCCCGCGAAAAGTTTCTGCGTACGACGTCCGGCGCGGAGCGCCGGAAGAGCCAGAAAATAGCTATCATGCCCGCGTAGCCGCCGATAAACCCGAGCAGGGGCGCGATGACCACCGCCAGCAGTACCGTCACCATAACATGCCACACGACAGCATGGACACCGGCCACCGCGATTCCAGCGGCCGCCAGCCCGGCGATAAACCCGTGATGGAGGCTGATAGGCAGGCCCATCCAGGTGGCCAGCGTACCCCAGATGATAATAGAGGCCAGCGCCGCGATAACGGTGGAAAAGGAAATAGCGTCCGCCACGAGGATACCTTTGCCGATAGTATGGGCGACGGCGGTACCGGTGCAGGCCCCCGCCAAGTTGCCGGCGGCGGCGATAGCGATGGCTGTCCGTGGAGAGAGCGAGCGTGCGCCGATGGCCGGGGCGATGGCGTTGGCGGCATCGTTGAAGCCGTTGACGACCGCAAAACCCATCGTCAGCACGATTATGAAGAGAAAGAGGGTCAGTGACGAGTCAGGCATGCTTGAGGGCCACTCCCTCAAGGACGTTGGCAACATCCTCGGCGCGGTCCGTGGCTGACTCAAGGTGCTCGTAGATCTCGCGCCACTTGATAAGCAGGGCCACATCCGAGGTGTTATCGAAAAGTTCCGCCATGGCGGCGCGGTAGACCCGGTCCGCCATGTTCTCCAGGCGGTTCAGTTCCACGCAGCCGGCCATGATGTTCTTGAGCTCCTTGCGGTGGCGCAAGCCGGAGACCGCCTGCCGGACCTCCACGGCGCCCTTGACGATGATATCGGCGAGCTCCCTGGCGCGTTCGGTGGGCTTGTCGACCTTGTAGATGAACATGGCGTCCGCGGCGGAGTGGATGAAGTCCATGATATCGTCCATGGTGTGGGCGAGCAAAGCGATGTCCTCGCGGTCGAAGGGGGTGACGAAAGTGCGGTGGAGGAGAGAAATAATCTGGTGGGTGATGGTATCACCCTTGTGCTCCATCTCCGTAATATCGGCGACGCGGCTGTCCACGAACTCCCAGGTGGTGAGCATGTCCTGAAGCTCCCGGGCGGCGTTTAGGATATTCTCGGCGCTTGCTTCGAAAAGCTGGAAGAACTTGCTTTCCTTGGGGATGAAGGCCAGTCTCACCATCGCGGCTTCTCCTTTAACGAGCGAGATTTGAACTGTCAGGACAGCCGGAGGCGGTACGCCGGGCGGGAGAGGGCTCTGGGCAGGGGCAGGCCGGGCGACCACCGTAAAACCTACCCGAGTTTATTCGAGAAATGTGAAGGATGTCAAGGAGGGGGGGTGTTGAAAGGAGATTACGGCTCGTCGCCGAAGCCGGAAGTATCCTCATCATCGTCATCGGACGGCTTGCCGAGGGCCCGGTGCCAGATAGACCTGAGGCGGTCGGTCATTTTCTGCTCGTAGCCGAGCTCCCCGGGGGTGTAGAACTCCTTGCCCTTGAGTGAATCCGGCAGGTGCTGCTGCTCCACGACATGGTCCGGGTAATCGTGGGCATACTTGTACCCCTGGCCGTAGCCCATCTCCTCCATGAGCGTGGTGGGAGCGTTACGGATGTTCATGGGGACGTCCTCGCTGGCGCCGCCCTTTATCTCCTCCCGGGCGCGGTTATAGGCGGCATAGAGGGAGTTGCTCTTGGGAGCGGTAGCCATGTAGACGGCGGCCTGGGTGAGGGCGAGATTGGCTTCCGGCATACCGATGAACTGCACGGCCTGCTGGGCGGCGATAGCCTGGACGAGGGCCTGCGGGTCCGCCAGACCGACGTCCTCCGAGGCGAAGCGGACGATGCGCCGGGCGATGTAGAGCGGGTCTTCCCCGGCCTCCAGCATGACGGCGAGCCAATAGACGGTGGCATTCGCGTCTGAGTCACGCATGGACTTGTGGAGGGCGGAGATGAGGTCGTAATGCTGCTCGCCGGCTTTATCATAGATGACGGCGCGGCGCTGGAGGGCATCCTCGATGATACCGAGGCTGACGACGCGCTTGCCACGCTCGTCCGGGGGCGTGCTCTGGGCGGCCGTCTCCAGCGTGTTGAGGGCGATGCGGGCGTCATGGTTGGACATGGAGATGAGGTGGCTGATGGCCTCCGATGAAATTTCCACGTTGAGCGTGCCGATGCCCTGAAGCTTGTCCTTGAGCGCACGCAGGATGAGGACCTGTATCTCCTCCTCCGAGAGGGGTTTCAGGGGCAGGACGCGGGAGCGGGAGAGGAGCGGGGAGATGACCTCGAAGGAGGGGTTCTCGGTGGTGGCGCCGATGAGCGTCACCGTGCCGTCCTCCACGAAAGGCAGAATGACGTCCTGCTGGGCTTTGTTGAAGCGGTGGATCTCATCTATGAAGAGGATGGTCTTCTGGAGGTGCACTTTGCGGCGTTCCTGCGCCTGCTGGATGACCTTGCGGAGGTCGTTGACGCTGGCGCTCGTGGCGCTGAGCGGAGCGAAAAAGGAGCCGGTGCTGGAGGCAATGATAAAGGCAAGGGTGGTCTTGCCGCAGCCGGGCGGGCCCCAGAAGATCATGGAGGGAATGCGGTCCGCCTCGATGGCGCGACGGAGGACCTTGCCCTTGCCGATGAGGTGCTCCTGACCCACGTAGGTGTGGAGGCTGTTGGGGCGCATGCGGGTGGCGAGCGGAGCGCCGGCCAGCGCCTGCTGCTCGTCGTGCTGATCGAACATGTTCATGCTCATCGCCTGCCTCCTCTCCGTGCCGCAACGGTCAGTCCAAGGGTATTGTGGCACAAAAAAAAGGGAGTGTAAAGCGAATTTTGTCGCGTTTTTTTACGCCTGTACCGTACCGCTGACGATGGTGACGGTGCCGAAAAAAGTGTGCTTTTCCGCCACGACGGTGATGCCGGCCTCCCGGATGAGGGCGGGCAGATCGATGAAGGCGAAGGACGGGTAGAACTTGCTGTCGATGAAGCGAAGGAGGCGGTAGGCGAACCAGCGGCGCAGTCCCCGTTCCGGGAGGAAGTAGTCCGTCACGAAGACGCGGCCGCCGGGGCGGGTGACGCGGCGCATCTCCGCCAGCACCGGCAGCCGCATGGACGGGGGCATATCATGGAGGGCGAAGGCGATGTGGGTGACATCGAAGCTAGCGTCCTCGAACGGCAGGGCGGTGGCATCGCCCTCGACCAGCGTCAGGTTAGGGTAGTGGTTCTTGGAGCGGGCGACGGCGAGCATGTCCGGTGAGAGGTCCAGGCCGGTGACGGTGTTGCCCCGCCGGGCCAGGGAGATGGCCTGGCGGGCGGTGCCGGTGGCGACATCCAACACGCTGACCTGCGGGCCGGGCGGAATGAGGGCGGCGACCTGTTTCTCCACGACCTTGAACGGGACGGTCACGAGATCGTAGTAGGCGTGGTGCTTCTTGAAGAACGCCTTGATGTAAGCGTAGTCTGAGGAGTCGTTCATTTTTAAGAGACAGGCCCCGGTTGGTCCTCGCTTTCTCCGGCCAGCTTCCGCCAGCGCTCCTTGTTTGGAAACGTCAGTATCAGGGAGGCCATGGAAACGAGGATAAAGGGCAGCGAAACATATACTTCCGCACCCAGAATGGCCAGTATGAGTCCGTATATGCCGACGGCTTCGAGAAGGGATACGCGGACTATGGTGCCGGTTATCGCGTCCGGCGGCTGGTTGTTCCTGCCGGCCATGAACCTGGTAGCCATCCGGGGGAAGCGCAGACCGATTACCAGAGTTATCACGCCAACGACCACTAAAGCGATCTGGATGAGCCGGAAATCAGGATCAGCGGGGTCAAAGATACCGCCTATCACGTTCGGGGCGAGGAGGTAGGCGATAAGGAGATACATCAGCTCGGCCGTCAGCATGAGGGAATACATGATCTGGGCACCCTTGAGAGTACGTCCCGATCCAAACAGCTCCAGCATCCGAGTCTTCCTCCTCTGCGATAAACGGTTGCTACCTGAGGATGATATCATCGAGGCGGCGCTTGGGCACGTGGTGGACGGCCCTGTCATCCCGCCAGTACCTGATGCTGCCGTCCGGGGGCAGCTCTTCCAACAC
>CAZOMF010000103.1:0-8090 GCA_964580635.1 uncultured Dehalococcoidaceae bacterium | reverse complement strand
CGCCACGCTGGAGGACGTCTTCTTCAAGCTCACCGGGAGGTCGCTCGTCGAATGAGGTTCTTCACGCGCCGCTCCTTCCGGGTCTGGCAGCGCAACCGGGACGTGTTCTTTCGCCTCTGGCACACCGAGGCGCCGGCCGCCGTCATCGAACCTATCCTGCTGCTGCTCGCCTTCGGCATCGGCATGGGGGCGTTCATCGGTAAGATCAACGGGCAGGACTACATCAACTTCATCGCGCCCGGCATGATCGCCGCCTGGGCCATGTTCACCGCCAGCAACGAGTGCTCCTACGCCGCCTTTCTGCGGATGGAGCACCAGCACACCTACGACGCCATTCTGGCCACGCCGCTCAACGTGGAGGACATCACCGCCGGGGAGATCTTCTGGGGGGCCACCCGCGCCGTGATGACGGCCGGCGTGGTGCTGGCGGTCTCGGCGGGGTTCGGGCTGGTGGTCTCCTGGTGGAGCCTGATGGTGCTGCCGGTGGCCTTCGTGCTCGGCGTGGAGATGGCCGCCGTCTCGCTGTTCTACACCTCCATCATCCCGTCCATCTACAGCTTCAACTATTTCTTCACGCTCATTATCAACCCGCTGTTCCTGCTGAGCGGCGTGTTCTTCCCGCTCGATGCCTTCCCGCACGCCTTCGATACGGTGTCCTGGTTCACGCCGCTGCGGCCGGCCGTGGCGATCATCCGGGGGGCCTTCACCGGGCAGATGCCGGAGCGGCTCGGACTGGCCATCGGCATCATGGCGGCTTACATCGTCGTGTTCTTCGGCGCCACCCTCTGGACGATGCGCCGCCGCCTGACGAAGTAGGGGGGAGTCCCGTCATTCGGGCCAAGCAGGGCGAATATCTGCCCGCTTTTCACCTCCAGATCGATACCGTCCAGAGCTTTGACCTCCCCGAAGGTTTTATGAATGCCTTCTATTTTTACGGTTATGCCATCCGCGGGGGCATTCGGCTCTCGCCACAGTACCCGTCCTCATCGATGAATGTATTTTTTTTAGCAGATGTCATTCATTCGACGCTCCTTTCACCAGTCCCGAAAATATAGAACTTTAACGGTCGAATCGGGGTCTTGTATTGACGTCCGATAATGTTTATAATCAACCCACTAGAACTGGAATACACGAATAAATATGCGTCAATTGAATGAGCCACCTGGGGAAAAGGGTTGTCGAGTGATTTGAAAAGGAGGACCTCTGGCGTGAACGTTACGCAACCTTCAGAAAAGAGATTTAACAACCTCCGTACCTGGAACATCGTGGTAGGCCTGGTACTCGCGGTGCAGGCGGTATTGATGGCTATCCTCACCAACGATTTCAAACTGCCGGTCACGGCCACGTTTATGAGTGGACCGCCGGGAACCGCCCCCGAACTGCACCACCTCTTCGATATCCCTACGGGTTGGGGAGTATTTGCCTTTCTCGCCATCTCGGCGATCGCCCTGCTCATCATCGCCTCCCCCATCGCGTTCTCGTGGTACAAGCGTAATCTGATGCAAAGCAGGAACTACGGGCGCTGGATAGAGTACTTCTTCAGCTCCTCCATCATGATCGTTCTGATTGCCCAGATCACCGGCATCAGTGACATCGCGGCGCTGGCAGCCATATTCGGCATCAATGCCTGCATGATATTGTTCGGCGCCCTTCAGGAAAAGTATGAGAATCCCGGCAAACCTAGTTGGCTCCCCTACTGGTTCGGCTGTTTCGCGGGCATCATTCCCTGGATAACGATCGCCGTTTACGTCTGGGCGCCCGGACTGACCGTCTCTCCCCCGGGATTCGTTTACGGCATCATCGTTTCGCTTTTTCTGTTCTTCAACTGTTTTGCCATCAACATGGTTCTGCAATATAAGCAGGTCGGGCCCTGGAAGGACTACCTTTTCGGCGAGAAGGTCTATATATTTCTCAGCCTTACGGCCAAGGCTTTGCTGGCCTGGCAGGTCTTCTTTCCGGTTTTGATGTCAAGTTAGTCCGGCCTTCGATAAGATTTGCACGGCGGAAGGCAGTGGAAAGATGGAAGTGCAGGTTTTTACCGATAGCACCTGTGATATTCCTCGAGGGCTGGCAAAAGAATTGGGGATACGAATCGTGCCCATCCACATACGGTTCGGGGACAAGACGTATCAGGACAATGTGGATATCAGCGCCGAGGAGTTTTACAGACTTCTCGAAGAATCTTCACACCATCCCGCCACCGCTCAACCGAATCCGGAGGACTTCTTGGCAGCCTTCAGCGAGCGATGTGAAGGATCCATGGGAATTGTCTGCATCAACATTTCCTCCAGGATCAGCGGGACCTATGACTCGGCCGTCGCGGCAATGAAAAAGCTTGAGAACCGCTGCCCGGTCACGGTGATCGACTCAGGACTGAACTCAGCCGGGCTCGGACTCGTCGTCATGGCCGCGGCCAGGCTGGCACGGTCAGGAGCCAGTTTCCAGGAGGTGGTTGCCGAAGCCGAACGTGCCACCCGCGAGGTCAAAATGTTCGGGATGTTTGAAACCATGAAATACCTCGCGCTTGGCGGCCGCATCAACAAGGCTCTCGCTGCCGCCTCGCATTTCCTGCATGTGATGCCCTTGCTTACCTTTCGTGAAGGTCGGATAGAAAAAGCCGGACTGGTTCGTACGGTGGGCAAAGGGGTCGAACAGATAGAGCGGTTCGTACGCAGCCAACTGCCGGTCAGCGAGGTACTTATCTCGCACAGCCGTGTCCCTGAAAGAGCCCGGCAACTGAAAGAGAGTCTGTCCAGACTCGTTGAGCCGGAATTGATTTCAGTAGCCGAACTGGGCCCGGGATTGGGTGTTCACGGTGGCCCTGGAGTGCTGCTCGTTGCAGTACGGACAACACGGTGAAAAAAAGAAGAGGCAGGTATATGAACGCACCGCAGATAATTTTACTTGTCATCAACCTGATTGGCGGCGCCGCTGTCATCGGCAGTTATATCTATGGCTTGAACGCTCAGTCAGGGGGAGCCAGTGTCCTCTGGGGTGGCGTTCCGGAGAATGCGAGAAGGCTGTACGGCATCTCAATGATAGTTTCAGCCATAGGTTACTTTGCTTTCCTCTTCTACATTTTCTTTCGGCTTGAACCCGGCCAGGTTTCCATCGCGGGCGTTGGCGGCTTCACCCTCTTGTACGTCATCTTTATCTGCATTCTATTACCTTCTGCTCTCTGGATGCCCTTCACGAACTTATACGTCAGCAACCCTAATCCGGGACTTTGGGTGGGAATACGGCTGGTCCTGGTGGTCGTGGGCATAGCCTCGGTCGCCCTCGTCCTTTCCCTGATTACCATGGAGGGGAAGGTCTCCGGCGTCTCATACTGGGCAGCCGTCGTGGGGGCTGGCTACTTTGCGTTTCATACCGCTGTGCTTGATGCGGTTGTTTGGGCAGCTCTTTTCAAGTAGCGGAGGTCCCGGTAAGCTGGGCGGTAGAAGGTTCGAGCATTAATCCGTTTCAGGAGCACGATCTTTTTTCGCTTTAATAAATGAGCTTACTGCAACAAACGGGGCTTGGCTGTCCCGTGACCTTCTCCCGGTTTCAGCGACACTCCAGGGTTGGTAGTCTTTCGGTATAATGAAGAAACCCGGCGTACCATTGAAAGCCACGAAGCGTACCGAGGCACAGATCGTCGCCGTGCTCAGCGAGGCGGAGGGGGGCAAAAGCAGCCGATGTCTATCGCAAGTAGGGGGATGAGCGATGTCACCTGCTACGACGAGAAGGCGAAGTACGTCGGCCTCACCGTCAGTGAGCTTAAGCGACTGAAAGGGCTCGAAGATAAAAACCGCCGCCCAGAGTCCATCTCAGGCGGATGGCCGACGAGGGCCTCGATATCCGCGCCCTCAAAGAGCTGGCCTCAATCCGCCTGAGCGGACTGAAGCCCGAGGTGAAAAAGAATGTCGAGTGGCAGGAAATCGGCTCATCAGCGCAGACTGTAATATCAAGCTGGTGGTATTGTTTGATATCGTCTACAATAAAGAATACGCCAGCATGAGCAAAAATCATCCCTGAAAGCAATCGACTATACTTAGGAGGACAAATGCTGCCAACGGAATCGATAAAGCTGGAAATCAATGTTCCCATGAAGATGCGTGATGGGACGGTACTCTATGCTGATGTCTGGCGCCCCGAGGGACCCGGAAAGTATCCCGCCGTGCTCACCAGGACTCCTTATAACAAGAACCTGATGTTCCCCACCGGTGCCGGTTACCTCAATCCTCAGAGAATGGCTCGATCCGGCTACGGCGTCGTACTCCAGGATGTGCGCGGCACCGGAGATTCCGAGGGCCGCGCCTTTCTCTGGAAGCAGGAAGTTGACGATGGCTATGACGCTGTGGAAGGCGTGGCCGGCTTTCCATGGTGCGACGGAAACGTCGGCATGTACGGATTCTCCTACTTCGGATATACCCAATGGGCCGCCGCTGTGGCTCAGCCCCCCCATCTCAAGGCGATCTTTCCTGGCATGACGCACCACGTCGCCCGGTCCTTTCCTTTTTCGGCAAAAGGGGATACCTATAAGCTGCAAATCCATCTCAGCTGGTACCTCACCAGGAGCCTGCAGGAGTTGGCGCGGAAAGAACTTCCTCCTGAAGAGATGAGATACGTCCTGAATCAATTGATGTATCTCGTTGATACCATCAAGGAACAGCAGCGCTTTCTCCCGATGAAGGATTCCCCGGCCGCGAAGATGATCGAAGATCTTGACCTCATGGAACCTCGCTATGCTGGAACCCTCGAACATATCTCGGACGATGAATTCTGGCAGGATGCTGCCGGCGGGCCGCTGCCCATGGAAAAAATCAGCGTACCGGTCTTTCACTTCGCAGGGTGGTATGACACAGAAATGACCCCGGGCGTTCTTAACAGCTTTATGAAAATCGAGGCCATGGAGAAACCGGTAGTACAGAAAATGATGATCGGGCCATGGGTTCATACAGGTACTATGCCGAACGTTGTCGGTGAGTTGGATTTCGGTCTGGCCAGCGCAGGTCCCGTGGTCGATATCACCGGACTGCATTTGAAGTGGTTCGACCGCTGGTTGAAGGGGACCGAGAACGGTGTTGAAAATGACGCTCCGGTGAAGCTTTTTATCATGGGCGAGAACGCCTGGAGAGACGAGCAGGAATGGCCGCTTGCCCGAACGAGCTACACTAAATTCTTTTTCCACAGCGCCGGCCAGGCTAATACGCGGTTGGACGACGGGGTGTTAGATTCCGATACGCCTGACGCAGAGCCCTGCGACACCTTTCTTTATGACCCGAGGAACCCGGCACCTTCGAGCGAAATGGGTATGGGCGCCTTCGACCAGCAGGGGAATGAAAACAGACCGGATATTCTTGTCTATTCAACTTCAGTTCTAAAAACAGACGTGGAAGTAACCGGTCCGGTGCACGTGGCGCTTTTCGCCGCCTCCACCGCCGTGGATACGGATTTCACCGCAAAGCTTATCGATGTCTGGCCGGACGGCGCGGCCTACAACGTAGCGGAGGGAATCATCAGGGCACGTTACCGTAAATCGGCGGCAACTCCGGAGCTTATTGAACCGGGTAAGGTATATGAGTATGACATCGATCTGGGCGGCACCAGTAACGTGTTCAAGACAGGGCATCGCATTCGCTTAGAAATTTCCAGCAGTCAGTTCCCCAAGTGGGACCGCAACTTGAATACCGGGCATGTCATGGGTGATGATGCCGAGATACAGGTTGCTTTGCAGACGATATATCATACCCCTCAATTTCCATCGTGCATAGTACTCCCGATCATCCCTCGATAGCAAAGCGAATCCCGAGTTAACAACTGTCTGTTTCGGGGAACCGGTTGTCCGCTGCTAGGGCACGTGCGAAAACCCTTTTCTAACGTCCAACGTTTCGTTAACGTAAAGGTATTCGTCCGTTTCATCGTAGACGGGCCAACGAGGTGTTGAGGCTGCTTTCGGTTTTCCATCCCGAGCAAAACTCGTCCAGAGTGACATCATCGCTTCGGAAATAGTTTTATCCGTTTCGGTCAGCCCCGGGTCTTGGGATTTTGCGCCCGAATGCTGGGCTATCATCCAGACCGATTTCCACCATGCGGTGGTGTCATCATAGTCGCCGAAAATATACGGGAGTTCGATGGAATGCACCGAATTGCACCCCTCGGTTCTCCACGTGGAAGGGACCTGGTCGAAAATCATCGCGTAGCCTGTGTGGCCCTGTTTGGCAACCGCGTTGAGCATATCGACGTACGCGGGGATTATAAAAGGCATCACCAGCAGCCCTGGCCCGACCAGTTCACCCAGGTTGGCGCAAACAATAAGTGGCACGGCGTTGATCCGGGCGGAAGCGAAAAGTTCGGTCGGATCATCTGGGAGCAGGCGGCCGTCTACGGTGCTATCCCACACCGGCGTGGGACGTTCGCCCGGGCGGCGGGGCGGTTCCATAGCCTGGGCGACCTCGATTATCTTTTCGAAGGGTACCCGGCGGGCCTCTTCCAGTGTCTTTACCCCAAGATTGCTGAAAAAGGTTTCGCCATGTTTTTCCATGGTCTGCAGGGGCTGTCCTTTTAATATGGCTGTTGCTGTGCCGCTTTCACAGATGGCGCGATGAAACAGTCCCTTTGCTGGGGGTGAGGCCATCATAATGGATACCTTGGCGCCCCCTCCGGACTCCCCGAATATCGTGATATTGTCAGGGTCGCCACCGAAGCCGCGGATATTGGTCTTGATCCACTCGAGAGAAGCGATGAGGTCCATGAAGAGATAGTTGCCGGATGCGCCGTTCTGTTCTTTGGTAAGCGACGGGTGAGCAAGCAGGCCGATGGGACCCAGGCGGTGGTTCAACGTCACCACCACGGCACCGTGCCGCGGCAGGCGATAGTTGTTCCAGATGATATCGTTGCCACACCCCATGGTGTAGCCGCCGCCGTGCATCCAGACCAATACGGGAAGTTTCTCATCGGGGTCTTTGGCCGGGGTGACCACATTCAAGTAGAGGCAGTCTTCGCTTTGGGGCATTTCACCGGACATGCCGGGAATCGTCAGCTGTGGGGAAATACAACTGAAGTCCGTGCATTCCCGTATGCCCGCCCACGCCTCGGCAGGCTGAGGTGGCTTCCAGCGCAGCTCGCCGATGGGTGGTGCCGCGAATGGAATGCCGCGGAAGATGGCCACCTCTCGGCCGGGCTCCCCGATGACGGTTCCGGAGACGTATCCTTTGTCTGTTTTCACCACCTGCATTGCCTTCCTCCGTTTAAAAGGTTCGCCACCAACTTCGTCCATGTTAGTTCATTGGAGTGACGGTTGACAAACAGCGACGGTAAAATGAATAGCAAAATTAGTCCGTCCGCCTTGCATCGGTTCGACAGGTCCTGCTCTCTTCACCGGACCGATACTGTTTTGACAATACATGCGCATTCGACTATTCTTCCGTATAATGCAGGGTGCTCATTGGTGCTGACGCATTGGGTCCATGGTCGGAGGGTAGTAAAAACTCCTTCGCTGGAATATCAGGAGCCGGACACTAAAAGGTCGGTGTCCGATTACGGTTCGTGATATATCGACCGGATCAATGGGGCCGTCAACCGACCCGATGCGCTGCTTAGGGGGAACTCGACAGCTTGAACTGCGGTAGCTGGTTGGATTCCGGAAGCCTGTACAAGGAGTGATTATTCAATGCTTTCCATAAACGTCGATCGCACCGTCATGATGGAGACGCGGGACGGCACCCGTCTCGCCGCCGAGGTCTACCGCCCCGAGGGCGCTGGGCCCTGCCCCTCAGGAGCGTGCCGCAGTTTCAGTTCCCCGGCATCCGCGAGCTCTGGGACGTCTGTCTCGGCATGGGCGCTTCCGGAAAACCGGAACCCGGCCGCGAGCCGTACCCGTTTGACAGGGTGACCATCCCCGTCCGACCGCGGCTTTTCACCGATGGAGTACGATACGGTCAGCCCGGAGTTCGGCGATTGGTCGGACCTGGCTACTCTTGCGGACCGGTATGATTTGATGGTTGATTTCACGATCAACCATCTGTTTCGTCGATCAGTTCGGTTCAGAATGAAGTATTCTGGACCGAACGGGCAAGGACGAATATAAAGTTGGAAATTAGCTCTTC
>CAZOMF010000102.1:0-8257 GCA_964580635.1 uncultured Dehalococcoidaceae bacterium | reverse complement strand
GGGCGGCGTCGAGCGCCCGGGCCTGCTCCAGGTTCCGGGGGAAGCCGTCCAGCATCGCGCCGGAGGCGACGTCCGGGGCGGCCAGGCGTTCCAGTACCATCTGGATGGTGATCTCGTCGGGCACGAGCTGGCCTTTGTCCATGTAGACCTTGGCCTGCCGGCCCAGTTCGGTCCGCTCCTGGAGGGCCTTGCGGAAGAGATCGCCGGAGGCGACCTGCACCAGACCGAGCTGTTCCGTCAGCTTGGCGGCCTGGGTCCCTTTACCCGCTCCGGGGGCGCCGAGAAGTATAATATACACCTTCGCTCCTATTTTATAAAGCCCTCGTACCGTCGCATGACGAGCTGGGCCTCAAGCTGTTTCATGGTATCAAGAATAACACCGACCACGATCAACATGCCGATGCTGGAAAGCTGGATCTGGTTGATATCCGTGACGGAACGCGCCAGGAAGGGTATGATGGCTACGAAGGCCAGGAACAGCGCGCCCGCCCACGTTATCTTGTACATCACCCCGTTCAGGTACTTCTCCGTGTTCTTGCCGGGACGGATGCCCGGGACGAACCCACCCTGCTTCTGCAGTGTGCCGGGCAGGTCCTGCTGCTGGTAGGTGACCATGGTGTAGAAGAACGTGAAGGCCACCGACAGGATGAAGTAAAAGACCCAGTAGAACAGGCCGACCGGCATGGCCGTGCCGGGGTTGAACCAGCGTGATATAGTGGCGGCGAACCCGGTGCCGTCCGTGTTGGCGAAGTACCCTGCCACGATACCGGGGAACAGCATGACGGACATGGAGAAGATGAGCGGGATCATGCCGGCGCTGTTGACACGCATCGGGATATGGGTGGAGCCGGACTGGCGGTACATGCGACCGCCGCGGAATACGCTGCGCGCATACTGCACCGGTACTCTCCGATGCGCCTCCGTGAATACTACGATAAGCGCGATAGTGAAAATCACAATGACGATATAGACGAACAGCCCGATGGCGTTGCCCTTGGCCAGGAAGCCCTGCTGGATGAGCTGCGGATAGCCGGCCACGATGCCGCCGAAAATGATAAGCGAGATGCCGTTGCCGATGCCGTACTCCGTGATGAGCTCGCCGAGCCAGACGAGGAACGTCGTCCCGGCCATCAGGGAGATGACGATGGTGAGGGTCGGCAGGAGGTCGGTGGTGGTGATGGCGCCGTTGTTGCGGAGCAGCACCAGCTGGCCGTAGCCGGAGAGGCCGGCCAGGGGGACCGTCAGCCAGTGGGTGTAGAGATTGATCTTGTTCTGGCCGGATTCGCCTTCCTGGGAAATGGCCTGCAGGCGGGGAATGACCGGCACCAGCAGGATCATAATAATGGACGCGGTGATATACGGGTAGACGCCCATGGCCACCACGCTGAAGTTCTTCATGGCGCCGCCGCTGAACAGGTCGAGCATGCCGAGCAGGGCGTTGTTGTTGAACAGCTCGCGCATGGCGGTCAGGTCAACGCCGGGCAGCGGCACGTGGGCGATGAACCGGAAGATCACCAGAATGCCGATAGTTATAAGGATGCGCCGCCTCAAGTCAGGCAGACTGAAGGCGTCGATCATTGCCTGCAGCAAGCGGGGTCGGCTAGACCTTTGCCGCATACACAACCTCCTCGGTAGTACCGCCGGCGGCCTCTATCTTGGCCTTGGCGGAGGCGGAGAACTTGTGGGCCTTGACGGTCACGGCGTGGTCGATGGCGCCGTCCGCCAGTATCTTCACCGGCTTGGCGAGCGTCTTGAGGACGCCGGCCGCGCGCAGGCTTTCCGGGGTGATTTCCGTCCCCGCCGGGAAGGCGTTGAGCACGGCCACGTTGACGGTGGCGTATTCCGTCCGGAAGATATTGGTAAAGCCGCGCTTGCGGGGCAACCGTTTGATGAGCGGGAGCTGGCCGCCCTCGAAGCCGGGGCGCATCTTCTGGTTGCCGGCGCGGGCTTTTTGGCCCTTGCTGCCGCGGCCGGAATAGGTGCCGTGGCCGCTGCCGTTGCCGCGCCCGACGCGCTTGGCGGCCGGCCGGGACCCGGCGGCGGGACCGATGGTGTTCTGTTTAACCAACTTCTTCCTCCACTTTCACCAGGTGACGCACCTTGTTTATCATGCCCCGGATGGAGTTGCTGTCCTCATGGACCACGCTCTGGTTCAGTCGGTGGAAGCCGAGCGATCTCAGGGTCAGCTTCTGGCTCTTCTCGTAGCCGATGCCGCTCTTCACGAGGGTAATACGCAGTTTACTCATTGGCGGGCGCCTCCTGGACCGGCGTGCCCTTGCGGCGGGCCAGTTCCTCGCTCGGGATCTTGAGCTCGCTGAGGGCGAGCATGGTAGCCTTGGCGATGTTGATATGGTTAGCGGTGCCGAGGGACTTGGACAGGATGTCCTTGATCCCGCAAGCCTCCAGCACGGCGCGCATGCTGCCGCCGGCGATGACGCCGGTGCCGGGAGCCGCCGGCTTCAGCAGGACGCGGGCCGCTCCGAAGTCCACCGTGATCTCGTGCGGGATGGTGCTGCCGTTGAGCGGGACCTTGATGAGGGTCTTGCGCGCCTTGGCGCCGCCCTTGCTGATGGCCGCCGGGACCTCGTTGGCCTTGCCGATACCCAGGCCCACGTGGCCCTCACCGTCGCCGGTCACGACGAGCGCGCTGAAGCGGAGCCGCTTGCCGCCCTTCATCACCTTGGCGACGCGGTTGACATCGATGAGCTTATCGTTCAGATTAAGTTCGCTTGCGTCGATTTTGCTTAATGGTTGCTTCATCAGACCCCCCGGTCCTCTCTTAGAACTTCAGTCCGCCTTCGCGGGCGCCATCGGCGAGGGCCTTGACGCGGCCGTGGTACTGGAACCCGCCGCGGTCGAAGGCCACCTGGCTGATGCCCTTTTCCGTGGCGCGTTTGGCGAGCAGCCCGCCGACGAGCCCCGCCTGGTCCGTCTTGTCCTTGCCGTCCAGTTCGCCTTTGATCTCGCCGTCCAGCGTCGAGGCGGTCGCCAGTGTCTTGCCGGCGGTATCGTCGATCACCTGGGCGTAGATGTGGTTCAGGCTACGGAACACGGCCAGCCGGGGCCGTTCCGCGGTGCCGGTCACCTTCTTGCGGACCCGCGCGTGCCGGCGCAGACGTGCTTCCTGTGTGTTGGTCTTCGTCATTTCTTACCTACCCACCGCTTTACCGGCCTTGCCCGGCTTCAGGCGGACCGTTTCACCGGTATACCTGATCCCCTTGCCCTTGTAGGCATCGGGCGGGCGGACGGAACGTATCTTGGCGGCCATCTGGCCGACGTCTTCCTTGTTAATACCCAGCACCTTGATGCGGTTGTTGCCCTCCACGGCGAAGGACACGCCCGGCAGGGGCTCGATCTCCACCGGGTGGGAGAACCCCATGCGCAGGCCGAGCTTCTGGCCGGCCATCTCGGCGCGGTAGCCCACCCCGACGATATCGAGGGTGCGCTCGAAGCCCTTCGAGACGCCCTCCACCATGTTGGCGAGCAGCGTCCGCGTCAGGCCGTGGAACGCCCGGTGTTTCTTACTCTCGGAAGGGCGCTCGACGGTGAGCACGTCGCCTTCCTGCTTGATGATCATCTCCGGATAGAGGGACCGGCTCAGTTCGCCCTTGGGGCCCTTGACGGTCACCGAGCTGCCGCTGATGGTCACCGTGACGCCGGAGGGGACCGTTATGGGCATTTTTCCTATTCTTGACATTGTACTCTCCAGAGGTGGTTTACCAGACGTAGCACAGCAGCTCGCCGCCGGAGCCCTGGCGCCAGGCCTGCTGGCCGGTCTTGACGCCGCTCGAAGTCGAGACGATGGCGATACCCAGCCCGCCGTAGACCCGCGGGATCTCCTTCTTCTGCACGTAGACCCGCAGTCCCGGCTTGCTGACCCGCTTGAGCCCGGAGATGGCCGGCTTGGCGTTGTTCAGGTAGCGCAGGACGATCTTGATATCCTTGTGGGGCTTGCGGTTGACCACCTCGTAATCGGTGATGAACCCTTCTTCCTTGAGTATCTTGGCCATGGCGAGTTTCATCTTGGAAGCAGGCACAACCACGCTGTCATGGCGCACCATGAGGGCATTCCGTATGCGGGTTAGCATATCAGCGATCGGATCTGTGACTGTCATAGTCTATTCCTTCTTCAGCTTACCAGCTGGATTTTCTAACACCCGGGAGCTGGGCTTCCAGCGCCAGCGTACGGAAACAGATACGGCAGATGCCGAACTTCCGGATGTAGGCGCGAGGCCGGCCGCACAGCTTGCACCGGTTGTACTTCCGTGTGCTGTACTTGGGGGTGCGGTTGGCCTTGTTGATCAGGGACTTCTTGACCATGTTTAGTCCTCTCCCTCCTTCATGAAGGGCATGCCCAGGTGTTCCAGCAGGCGTTTGCCGTCTTCATCGGTCTTAGCGGTGGTGACGATGCAGATCTCCAGGCCGCGTACCTTGTCTACCTTGTCATACTCTATTTCCGGGAACAGGATCTGCTCCTTCATTCCCAGCGTGTAATTGCCGCGGCCGTCGAACGAGTCCGCCGAAACGCCCTGGAACTCGTGGGTGCGGGGCAGGACGGCGTTGACGAGCTTATCGAAGAAGCTGTACATGCGCTCGCCGCGGAGCGTCACCTTGAGGCCGATGGCGTTGCCTTCGCGCAGGCGGAAGTTGGCGATGGACTTCTTGGCCCGCGTGACGACGGCGTGCTGCCCGCAGATGGCCTCCAGGTCGCCCTGGGCGTTCTCGAGCGCCTTGGCGTTGGCGATAGCCTCACCGACGCCGATGTTGAGCACGATCTTCTCCAACCGCGGCACCTGCATCACGTTCTTGTAGCCGGCCGTCTCCATGAGGCGCGGCACCAGTTCCGTGCGGTATCTTTCCTTGAGTCGTTCCATGTTAATCAACCACCTCCTGGCAGTTGCGGCAGAAGCGTACCTTGCGGCCGTCGTCCAGCTGCCGGTAGCCGATTCGGGCCGGCTTGTTGCACTTGCTGCAGACGAGCATCACGTTGGAAATGTGAATGGGCGCTTCCAGGTCTATAATGCCGGCCTGCTGCACGGCGCCGCGGGCCTTGGAGTGCTTCTTGATCATGTTGATGCCCTCGACGATCACCCGCTGCTCCTTGGGGTAGGCGAAGCGGACCTTGCCTTTCTTGCCCCGGTCCTTACCGGTGACGACGAGGACGTTATCATCTTTGTGTATCTTCATAGTTTCCGCCTTTTTACAGAACCTCCGGCGCCAGGGACACGATCTTGGTGTATTGTTTATCGCGCAGCTCGCGGGCCACCGGCCCGAAGATGCGGGTGCCCTTGGGCTCGTTCTTGTCCGTTAAAATGACCGCCGCGTTCTCATCGAACTTGATATAGGACCCGTCGGGCCGCTTGTAGGGGTGGGCGGTGCGGATGACGACGGCCCGGACGACGTCCCCCTTCTTGGTGCCGGCGTTGGGGATGGCGCGCTTCACGGAGGCGATGATGATATCGCCGACGTAGGCGTACTTCCGCCGCGTGCCGCCGAGCACGTTGATGCACATTATCTCGCGGGCGCCGGTGTTGTCCGCTACCTTCAACCTGGACTGCATCTGAATCATGGCCGTTACTCCACCGTCCTAGTTCGTAATCTCGCTGGGCTTGATATCGGCGACTTGGCCCTTGGTCACTATCTCGCGGACGCGCCAGTGCTTGAGTTTGGAGAGGGGACGCGTTTCCTCGATGCGGACGGTGTCGCCTTCCTTGCACTCGTTCTTCTCGTCGTGCGCGTAGTACTTCTTGATCCGCTTCATGGTCTTGTTGTACAGCGGGTGCCGCTTGGGGGCATCGACCGATACGATAACGGTCTTGTCCATGGCATCGCCGATGACCGTGCCGAGCAGGGACTTGCGTTTGGTCTCTTCCATATCGTTCCTACCTTATGCCCAGTTCCCGCTCGTGCTGCAGCGTCTTGAGCCGGGCGATGTTCTTGCTGACATTCCGGAGCTCCCGGTGATTGACGACCTGCTTGGTGGTCACCCGGAAGCGCAGGTTGAAGAGCTCCTGGTGGGCCTCCTCCAGCTCTTTGGCCAGGTCGGCATCGCTGAGTTCTCGTACTTCTTTCAAATCCATGGCGTCGTCTCCCTACTTCGCCTCTTCGGTGGCGGCGGCGACCGTCTCTCTCAGGACGAACTTGGTCTTGATCGGCAGCTTGTGCTGGGCGAGCCGGATGGCTTCCTTGGCCACCTTCTCGCCGACGCCGGCCATCTCGAACATCATCTTGCCGGAGCGCACCACGGCCACCCAGTGGTCCGGGGCGCCCTTGCCGCTGCCCATGCGGGTCTCGGCGGCCTTCTTGCTGACCGGCTTGTCCGGGAAAATCCGTATCCACACCTTGCCGCCGCGGCGGATATAACGGGTGATGGCACGGCGCGCCGCCTCTATCTGGGCGGCGGTAATCCAGGCGGATTCGAGCGCCTGGAGGCCGTAGTCCCCGAAGCTGACCATATTCCCGGAGTTGGCCTTGCCCCGGCGGTTGCCGCGCTGCGCCTTCCGGAATTTAACACGTTTTGGCTGTTGCATCCTGACTCTTCCTCCCGGTTACTCGGCCGCCTTGTCCTCGGTGGTCTCGGCGGCGGGTTCCGGCGTCTCTTCGGTCGCTTCCGCTGGCTCGGCGGGGGTTTCGGCTGCCGGCTCGACCGTCTTGCGCCGGATGCGCGGCGTGGCTGCTTCCGGGGCGGTGGGGGTCTCGGCGGTTTCTGCGGTCCGGGTCACGCGGCGGGCCCGCGGCCGGGCTTCTTCCGGAGCCGGCGCGGCGGTGGCTTCCGCCTCCACGACGGGGTTGGTTTCTTCGCCGGTGACGACCTCTTCCGGAGCGGCCTCGGCCGGCGTTTCCTCCACCTCGGGCTCCTTCTTCTCGGGCAGGATCTGCCCCTTGTAAATCCACACCTTGACGCCGATACGCCCGAGCGTGGTATGGGCTTCAGTAAAGCCGTAATCGATGTCCGCGCGGAGCGTGTGCAGCGGCACCTGTCCCTGGTGGGACGTTTGCCGCCGGGCGATCTCCGAGTTGCCGAGGCGCCCCGAGCAGGAGACCTTGATGCCCTTGGCCCCGGCCTGGATGGTGCGGAACATGGACTGTTTCATGGCGCGCCGGTAGGCGACGCGCCTCTCTATCTGTTCGGCGATGGAGCGGGCCACCAGGTACGCGTCCAGCTCCGGCTGGCGTACTTCCTGGATGTTGAGGCGGATCTTTTTCTCGATCAGCTTCTCCAGGAACTGGCGCATCTCCTCGACGCGCTGCCCGCCCCGCCCGATGACGATGCCCGGCCGCGCCGTGTGCAGCGTCAGCGTGACGTCCTTGGCCTGGCGGTCAATCTCGATGAGCGAAATGCCCGCTTCACCGTACTTCTTGCGGATGATCCCGCGCAGCTTGGCATCCTCCAGCACGAACTCGGCATAGTGGGCTTCACTGTACCACTTGGACTGCCAGTCCTTGATGACTCCTACTCGAAAACCCGTCGGGTGTACTTTATGACCCAATTAGCCCTCCTGCTCGGCAACGACGACTGTAATGTGGCTGGAACGCTTCCGGATGGCACTCGCCCGTCCGCGCGAGCGGGGGCGGTACCGGCGCAGGCCCATGGCATCGTCCACCATGATGGTGACGATCTTGAGGTCCGCCGGGTCCATCTGGAAATTGTTCTCGGCATTTGCCGCCGCCGACTGTACGACTTTCGCTATCAACTTGGCTTTCGGTGTGGGGGTGAAGCGGAGCAGCGTGAGCGCTTCGTCCACCGGTTTACCGCGCACCATATCCACCAGCGGTCTGACCTTGCTGGCGGGAACGCCTGTATTTTTCTGTACGGCTCTAACTTCCATCTGTCACGCACCTGTTTCCGGTAATACGGTTACCGTTTCCTGACCTGGGTCTTTTCCGACCGGCCGACGTGGCCGCGGAAGGTCCGCGTCAGCGCGAACTCGCCGAGCTTGTGGCCCACCATGTTCTCGTTGACGTAGATCGGCACGTGCCGCCGGCCGTCATGGACGCCGAAGGTCATGCCGACCATCTGGGGCAGGATGGTGGAGCTCCGCGCCCAGGTCTTGATGACCGTTTTCTTGTTGGAACGGATGGCGGCATCGACCTTCTTGACGAGCTTCGGGTCGACCGCCGGTCCCTTTTTAATCGATCTTGACATAGTACCTCGCTACCTCCCTATTTGCCCCGCCGCCTGACGATCATCCGGTCGGATGACTTGGGCTTGCGCGTCTTGTAGCCCAGGGCGGGCTTGCCCCAGGGGGTCTTGGGC
>CAZOMF010000101.1:0-8264 GCA_964580635.1 uncultured Dehalococcoidaceae bacterium | reverse complement strand
GCCCGGCGAGCTTGTCGCCGACTGACACGCGGCGCTTCTGGGCGATCCAGACCTGCACCCACTGGTTGACGCCGGCGGGCAGGTCGTCGCCGCCGTTCTTGCTGTCCTTGCGGTTATAGACCTTGACGTTGATGACCTTGCCCCATTCGCCGTGGGGGACCCGCAGCGAGGTGTCTTTGACCTCACGGGCCTTTTCGCCGAAGATGGCGCGGAGCAGCTTCTCCTCGGCGGAGAGCTCCGTCTCGCCCTTCGGGGTGATCTTGCCGACGAGGGTATCGTCCGGCCGCACCTCCGCGCCGATGCGGATGATGCCGCTCTCGTCGAGCTCGCGCAGGCTTTCCTCACCCACGTTGGGGATGTCCCGGGTTATCTCCTCCGGGCCGAGCTTGGTATCGCGCGCTTCCACCTCGTGCTTGCTGATATGGATGGAGGTGAAGTAGTCCTCCTCCACCATTCGGCTGCTGAGGATGATGGCGTCCTCGAAGTTGTAGCCTTCCCAGCTCATGAAGGCGACGGTGACGTTCTGCCCGAGGGCGAGCTCGCCGTTCTCCGTCGCGGAGCTGTCCGCCAGCACCTGACCCGCCTCGATGCGGTCGCCCTTGTTGACGAGCGGCCGCTGGTTGATGCAGGTGCCCTGGTTGGTGCGGAAAAATTTCAGGAGGTCGTAGGTGTCCTCGTGGCCGTCGTCACGGGTGATGACGATGCGGTACTTCGTGTTGAACTTGTCGTCGATATTGCCGCTGATGCCGGTGACCACGCCCGCACTCCGCGCGAAGACCACCTGGCGGCTGTGCCGGGCGGCCTCCAGCTCCATGCCGGTGGCTACGATGGGGGCCTGCGGGCGGAGCAGGGGCACGGCCTGCCGCTGCATGTTGGCGCCCATCAGGGCGCGGTTGGCGTCGTTATGCTCCAGGAACGGCGTGAGGGCGGTGGCCACGCTGACCACCTGCTTCGGGGAGACGTCCATGAGGTCGATCTTCTCCGGCGCCTCGAGGACGTAGCCCTCGCTGAGCCGGGCCTCGATCCGCTGCTCCTCGAACTGGCCGTTGTCGTCGAGCGGCGCGTTCGCCTGGGCGATGATGAACTTGTCCTCCTCATCCGCCGGCAGGTAGATGATCTCGTCGGACACGTAGGGGGCCACCTTGAGCTTATGCTCCTTGAGCTTGCCGATGGCCGCCGCCGCCGTCTTGGTGATGGTGCCGCCTTCCTTGACGAGCACGGTATCACCGTCCTTGACGGCCTCGGTCGCGGTGCGGCCGGCCAGCCGTTCGCTCTTGCTGCTGATCTCCGTCTTCACCTTGCGGTAGGGGGTCTCGATGAAGCCGTATTCGTTGATAATGGAGTACGTTGCCAGCGAGCCGATGAGGCCGATGTTCGGGCCTTCCGGCGTCTCGATGGGGCAGATGCGTCCGTAGTGGGAGAAGTGGACGTCCCGCACCTCGAAGCCGGCCCGGTCGCGGGAGAGGCCGCCCGGACCCATGGCGGAGAGCCGCCGCTTGTGGGTCAGCTCGGCGAGCGGGTTCGTCTGGTCCATGAACTGGGAGAGCTGCGACCCGCCGAAGAACTCCCGTACCGCCGCCACGATGGGCCGGATGTTCACCAGCGCCGAGGGCGTCACCGCCTCCATGCCGATGATGCTCATGCGCTCCCGGACCACCTGCTCCAGGCGCAGGAAGCCGATGCGGAACTGGGTCTGCACCAGCTCGCCGACGGTGCGGACGCGCCGGTTGCCGAGGTGGTCGATGTCGTCCCCGGTGTCCTTGCCGTTGTTTATATCGATGATGTGCCTGACGATGGCGACGATGTCTTCCTTCGTCAGCGTGCGCTCCTTGAGGCTGATATCTAGCTTGAGGCGCTTGTTGAGCTTGTAGCGGCCCACGTTCCCGAGGTCGTAGCGCGTCGGGTCGAAGAAAAGGTTCTTGATGAGCTTCTTGGCGTTATCCAGCGAGGGCATCTCGCCGGGGTGGAGCTTCTTGTAGATATCGAGCAGCGCTTCCTTCTCGTCGGTGACGTTCGGCTCTTTCTCCAGCGTTATCTGGATGTAGTCGTGCTCGGAGTTCTTGGACTCTTCCTCGAAGAGCTGGAGGATCTCCAGGTCGGAGCTGTAGCCGATGGCGCGCAGCAATGTCGTGATCGGTATTTTGCGCTTGCCGTCGATCTTGACCGAGATGACGTGCCGGTTGCTCGTCTCGAACTCGAGCCAGGCGCCGCGGGTGGGGATGAGCTTGGCGCCGCACAGGCTGCGGCCGGAGGTCGCGTCTTCGTCGGTGCTGAAATAGACGCCCGGCGAGCGGAGCAGCTGGCTCACGACGACGCGCTCGGCGCCGCTGGTGATGAAGGTGCCCTTGGCGGTCATCAGCGGGATATCCCCGAAGAACAGGTCCTGCTCCTTGATCTCGCCCGTCTCCTTGACGAGGAGGCGTACCTTTACGTAGAGGGGCACGGAGTAGGTCTGGTCGCGGTCGTGGCATTCCTGCTCGGTGTGGCCGGGCCGCGGCTCGCGGAACTCGTAGGCCATGAAGCTGAGCTCGAGCCGGTTGCCGGTGAGGTCCCGGACGGGTGAAATTTCTTCCAGGAGCTGCTTCAGGCCGTCTTCCTGGAAGCGCTGGAACGAGTCAAGCTGGACCTTGATCAGGTTGGGGACGTCGAGTATCGTCGGAAGCTTGGCGTACGATTTACGGATAATGTGGTCGGGACTGGGGGTGGGCGCTGGCGTCTTAAGAACCATCTCTACTCCTTAGACAATGCTGCTGCCGTTCGGTCGCTTACCTGTCACAAAGATACGCAATCCGCACCGACGCTGACAGGGCGCCAGCGGGTACGGACATAGGGGGATATACTACCGGGGAATCAACCTTTCGGGAAAGCTACAACAAGCAAACACTTGGGGCATTATTACAAATATAAAGGATAGCAGGTGTGGGACAAGGTTGTCAAGTCTGAAGCCGACTCTTTTCATAATATATTATAGTAGGCGGTCGGTCAACGGCTGAAGACGGCTCGCTGGTGCGCTATAATAAAGAGGCTATGAACTTCCGGAGGCTGACCGCCGCCCGTGCCGCCCTCGCCGTGATAAGCACCAGCGGTGAGGAGACCCTCATCTGGGCCGTCTGGCGTTTCCTGCTGCCCGCCCTCGGCGTGAACCTGCCGCGGGCCGCGCTCTTCATTGCCATGGGCGTCTGGCTCGTCATCAGCATCGGGATTTTCACCTTCGTGACCCGTACCCTCAAGCGCCAGAAGCCGGCCGGGCGCCCCACCATGGTCGGCATGACCGGTACCGCCGCGTCCGCTCTCACGCCTCAGGGTATGGTGCGTATCCAGAGCGAGCTCTGGACCGCCACCTCCGAGGACGGCGATATCCCCGCCGGGGAACTGGTGGTGGTAACGGGGGAGAAACGCATGAAGCTCGCCGTCCGCCGCCGGGACGCCCGCGCTACACGTTGAAGAGGATGTTGAGGACGTCCCCGTCCTGGACGATGTACTCCTTGCCTTCCTGCCGCAGCACGCCCTGCTTCTTGCCTTCCGCCAGCGTGCCGCACCGCACCAGGTTATCGTAGCTGATGGTCTCGGCCCGGATGAAGCCCTTCTCCAGGTCGGTATGGATCTTCCCGGCCGCCTTCTGGGCCGTCGTGCCGCGGCGGATGGGCCAGGCGCGGCACTCGTCCTCGCCGACGGTGAAGAACGAGATCATGTCCGATATCTCGTAGGAGAGCCGGATGGCGCGGGCCAGGCCGGACTCGGTGAGACCGTAATCGGCCCGGAACTCGGCGGCGCCGGCCTCGTCCATCTGCGCGAGTTCCGCTTCCAGCTTGCCGCAGAACGCGCTCACGCGGCAGCGCGGTGTCTGGAAATCATTGTTGAGCTCCGTCTCCAGTTCAGCCGCCTGGTCGAGCTGGTCCTCCCCGATGTTCACCGCGATGAGCAGCGGCTTGGCCGAGAGGAACTGGAAATTGGAGATGGCCTTGACGTCCGCCTCGCTGAGTTCCATGTCCCGCACCGGCTTCTCCTCCTCCAGCGAGGCTTTGAAGCGGAGCAGCAGGTCCTTTTCGTGCTGGTAGCTCTGGCGCTCGGCCGGTTTGGCCGCCTTGAGCTGGTTTTCCAGCCGCTCCAACCGCCGCTCGATGATGGCCAGGTCGGAGAAGGTCAGCTCCAGGTTCATGGTGGCGGCGTCCCGCTGCGGGTCGATGCTGCCCTCCGGATGGACGACGGACGGGTCCTCGAAGGCGCGCACCACCGCCACGAGCGTGTCCACCGTGCTGAGCTGGTTGAGCAGCTCCCCGCCGAACCCCTTGTTCTCCGCCATGCCCCGCACCGAGGCGGAGACATCGATGAACTTGATCTCGATGGGCACCATGCGGCGGGGGTGGAACATCTCTGTGAGGACCTGCAAACGCTCGTCCGGCACCTTGACGATGCCCACGTTGGCCGCCAGGCCGTCCGGGACGCGCTTGCCCGGCTCGGCGGTGCCGCCGGTGAAGGCGCTGAAAACGGTGGTCTTGCCGCTCTGCGGCAGGCCGATGATGCCGACGTTGATACTCATGGCGGTTCCGGGGGAAGGGGGTTACTGGGGGCTTTTCTTGATGATATCGCGGGCCTTGCGCACGGCCTGGTCGCGCAGTTCCTTGTTGAGGCGCTCGTTGGCGGCCATGTTGAGCAGCACCAGCAGCGCCTCGTGACTGCCGATTTCACCCAGCTGGCTGACGGCTTGCTCGCGCATCTTGGACGGCAGCTGCATGTCCGTGGCGATCTTGGCCATCTTCTTGAGTTCCTCGGGGATCATGATGCTGTCTTCGTTTTCCGATACCATGGCATACCTCATGCCGACCTCGGCCGGCCCGATTTCCAAAGGGTGTTTTGCCTCTGCGATTATTCCCTATGGAGGGTGGTCTTGTCAACCATCACGGGCGTGGCGTCGTTGACAACCGCCCGTTCCGTAGTATAGTAGGTGAGAGGCGAACGGACCCTTCGGAAAACAGCATCAGAGATCTGTGGTACTGCTTGTTGCGATAGTCCTGGTCATCGTAACCGTCCTCATCCACAATGAAGTACTGATGCAACTTTCCGGCTGGCTGCGGTCCTGGAAGCACCTGAGGCTCCGCTTCGCGCTGGCCGTCCTGGCGGTTATCTTTACCCACGCCTTCGAGATAGGCCTGTTCGCCGTGGCCTACTACGTCTTCGTGAGGGCCGGCGGGCACGGGGCGCTGACCGGCGCGGCATTCCACGGCGGCACCGACGTCGGCTACTTTTCCTTCGTCACCTATACCTCGCTCGGTTACGGGGACATCACCCCGGTCGGCTCGCTGCGTTTCATGGCGGAGCTTGAGGTGCTGACCGGGCTGGTTATGCTGGCCTGGACCGCCTCGTTCTTCTTCGTGTTTATGAGCGACCTCTGGCGGAAGTAGCCGGGGATTCCCGGCCGCCGCTTGTGGTACAATAGACCCGATGCTGCACGTGTTCATCGGGGAAGACGACTACTCCATCCGTCAGGCGCTCGAGGCCGTGCGCGCTGCCATCGGCGACGCCGAGTCCCTCATGACCAACAGCGTTACCCTCGATGCCCGCCAGGTCTCCACCGCCGAACTCCTCAACGCCGCCGCCACCGTGCCCTTCCTGGCCGACAAGCGCCTCGTCGTGGTGACCGGCCTGCTGGAGAAGTTCGAGTCCAACGGCCGCCGGAAAAGGTCCACCAAGAAGAACGATTCCCCTGAGGAATGGCAGGTCATCGCTGAAGGCGTGACCCGTTTGCCGGAGACCACCGAGCTCGTCATCATGGGCGGCAAGGTTGGCGCGACCAACCCATTGCTGAAAGCCCTCGCGCCCACCGGCCGTGTGAAATCGTTTCCGGCCCTGAAATCCGGCGACCTGAACACCTGGATCAGCAGGCAGGTGAGGGAGAGCGGCGGCACCATTGCGCCGCGGGCCGCCGGCACCCTTGCCCGGTTCGTCGGCAACGACCTCTGGACGCTCGCCAACGAGGTGGACAAGCTCGTCCAGTACGCCGGTGGCCGCCAGATCGAGGAGGCGGACGTCCAGGCCCTCGTCAGCGCCACCCAGGAGGCTAACATCTTTGCCATGGTGGACGCCATATTGGAGGGCCGTCCCGGCAGGGCCCAGGAGCTCTGCGCCGCCCTCCTCGACGGCGGCAACGCCCCGGTCCAGCTCCTGGCCATGATCGCCCGGCAGGTCCGCATCATCTTCCAGGCCAAGGACCTCAAGGCCCGCCGGAAAACGCGTAAAGAAATCGCGGCCGTCCTCGGCTTGAACTCCGATTTCGTACTCAACAAGGCGCTCGACCAGAGCGACCGCTACACGCCGGAGCGCCTGCGGGACATCTACCACCGCCTGCTCGATACCGATCTCGCCATCAAGACCGGCCGCTATGAGGGCGACCTCGCCCTCAACATCTTCATCGCCGATATGGCCCCCGGCGTTTCCGCTTAGATTTTTCCAACGGATGGGACACTGATGAACAAGCAAACCCCCGCCGCCCCGGTCGTCGCCGTGGACATCGGCGGCACCAAGCTGCTGGCCGCCGTCGTCACCCCGGAAGGCTGGCTCCGCCATGAACAGGCCGCCCACACCCACGCAGAGCAGGGCGTGGAGGCCGTCGTCGCGCGCATCGGCGACCTCATCCAGGGCGTCCTCGACAGGGCCGGGCTGTCCGTGGCCTCGCTGGCGGGCATCGGCCTGGCCTGCGCCGGCGGCATCGATACCGCCCGCGGCGTCGTGGTGACCCCCTCGCCCCACCTGTCGGACTGGGGTAACCTTCCCCTCCGCGACCGCCTCGTGGCGCGTTTCCCCGTGCCCGTCGCCCTCGTTAACGATGCCAGCGCCGCCGCCCTCGGCGAGCACCGCTACGGCGCCGGGCGGGGGTCGTCCCACCTCGTGCTGCTGACGCTCGGCACCGGCATCGGCGGGGGCATCATCATTGATGGCCGTCTCTATCTCGGCGCGTCCGGCGCCGCCGGGGAGATCGGCCACATGACCGTGGCGGACGGCCCGAAGTGTGGCTGCGGCAACACCGGCTGCCTGGAGATGCTCGCTTCCGGCACCGCCATCGCCCGGGAGGCCGACCGCCGTCTCCGGGAGGGCGAACCCTCCGTCCTGACCGCCATGATGGGCGAGAACGGCGGCCCCCTCACCGCGGAGATGGTCGCCGGGGCCGCCTCCTCGGGGGATGCCCTGGCCAAGGCGGTCTTGGAGCGCGCCGGCTACTACCTCGGCGTGGGACTCGTCAATTTGGTCAACATCTTCAACCCGGAGGTCGTCGTGCTCGGCGGCGGCATGGCCGCCCTCGGTCACGTCCTCATCGACCCGGCCCGCAGGCTGGTGGCGGAGCGGGCCTTCGGCGTCTCGGCGGCGGCCGTCCGCATCGTCAAGGCCGAGCTCGGCAACAACGCCGGCGTCTGCGGCGCGGCCGCCTACGTGCGGGATACCGCGGTTTAGTCTGTTTCAGCACCGTTCCGCATTGCAACCGCGCCCGTTTTCCCGTACAATCTTTAGTATTCCTGATATCGTCGTAAGTGGAGTTTGACCCGTGAACAGCGACCAGCTACGTACCATGTTCCTTCAGTTCTTCGAGGGGAAAGACCATACCGTCATCCCCAGCTCGTCGCTCGTGCCGAAAGACGACCCCACGCTGCTCCTCACCACCGCCGGCATGGTCCAGGTAAAACCCTTCTTCCTCGGCAAGGCCGTACCGCCCGCGCCGCGCCTCGCCTCCTGCCAGAAGTGTTTCCGCACCACCGATATCGACGAGGTCGGCGACCCTTCTCACCTTACCTTCTTCGAGATGCTCGGCAACTTCTCTGTCGGCGACTACTTCAAGAAGGAGGCCATCGCCTGGGCCTGGGAGTTCGTGACGCAGCACCTCAAGCTGGATACCGCCCGCCTCTGGATCACCATCTTCCGCGATGATGACGAGAGCTTCGAGCTGTGGAAAGAGGTCGGCGTGCCGGCGGAGCGTATCGTCCGCTTCGACGAGGCGGACAACTTCTGGGGCCCGGCCGGGAGCTCCGGTCCCTGCGGCCCCTGCTCCGAGATACACTACGATTTCCGCCCCGGCGAGCCCTGCGGTCCCGGCTGCAAGCCCAACTGCGAGTGCGGCCGCTTCGTCGAGCTGTGGAACCTTGTCTTTACCCAGTTCGACCAGGACGAGGCCGGCAGCCGCACCCCGCTGCCGCGTCCCAACATCGATACCGGCATGGGCCTCGACCGCCTCGTCACCGTCATGAACCACAAGTCCTCCATCTACGAGACGGACA
>CAZOMF010000100.1:0-8275 GCA_964580635.1 uncultured Dehalococcoidaceae bacterium | reverse complement strand
TCGGCGGGCAGGACGCCAAGTACATCAGCCTCCAGAACGGCACCATCGTGGACTTTACCATGAACAAGGTCTGCGCCGCCGGCACCGGGTCTTTCCTGGAAGAGCAGGCGGAGAAGCTCGGCATCAGCATCAAGGGGGAGTTCGGGGAGCAGGGGATGGCCGCCAAAGAGCCGCTCGACCTCGGCGAGCGCTGCACGGTCTTCATGGAGTCCCAGCAGAACTACTACAAGCAGCGCGGCGCCTCGCGGAAGGACCTCGTCGCCGGGCTGGCGTACTCCGTCGTCCGCAACTATCTGACCAAGGTGGTCGAGGACCGCAAGATAGGGGACCACATCCTGTTCCAGGGCGGCACCGCCTTCAACCGGGCTGTCAAGGCTGCCTTCGAAAGCGTCCTCGGCAAGCCGGTCTTCGTCCCGCCCCACCATGATATCCTCGGCGCCATCGGCGTGGCCATCTTGGCCAAGGACGAGATGCGCCGCAGCGGCAAGGCGACCCGCTTCCGCGGCTTCGACCTCTCCGGCCGCACCTACGACCTCTCCACCTTCGAGTGCACCAGCTGCTCCAACCGCTGCGAGATCCACAAGGTCATCTTCGGGGACGAGAAGCCCCTCTTCTACGGCTCCCGCTGCGGCCTCTGGGACAGCACCGAGAAGAAGCAGGCCCGCGAATCATCCACCATCCCGCGGCTCTTCGAGGAGCGCGAAGAGCACCTCATGAACGCCTACCCCGGGGACGAGCCGGACCGGCCCAACGGCAAGACCGTCGGCATCCCGCGCGTCCTCTTCTTCCACGAGCTCTACCCGCTCTGGAAAGCCTTTTTCACCGAGCTCGGCTTCAAGGTGGTCGTCTCGGACCCCACCAACCGCTACATCATGCGGCAGGGCGTGGAGAACATCGTCGAGGAGCCGTGCCTGCCCATCAAGCTGTCCCACGGTCACGTCCTCAACCTGCTGGAGAAGAACCCGGACTTCATTTTCATGCCAGTACAAAGCACCATGGAGAAGCTCTCGCCGGCCTTTAACAAGTCCTGGAACTGCCCGCTAACGCAGTCCCTGCCGTTCATCATCATGAGCTCCAACCGCATCAAGGAGGCCATGAAACGCCCGGACGGCACGGAAGTGAAGGTGCTGCGCCCGGTGATGCACCCGGACCGCGGGCGGCCCTGGCTCCGCAAGCGTCTGAAGTACCTGGCGAAGCTGGCCGGTGTGAAGGACGCCGACCGCCTGGACAGGGCCATCGATGCCGGCTTCGCCGCCCTCGACGAGTTCAACGCCTGGCAGCTCCTCCGCGGCCAGGAGGTGCTGGACGCGCTCAAGCCGGAGGACCGTGCCATCGTCATCATCGGCCGCGCCTACAATACCTACGACGAGGCCATGACCCTCAACCTGCCGGAAAAGCTCCGCGACCTCAACGTGCTGGCCATCCCGCTCGATTTCCTGCCGCTCGCCTCCGTGGCGGAGGAGGTCAACCGCACCCACCAGAACATGTACTGGAAGTCCGGCCAGAAGATACTCTGCGGCGGGCACATCGTCGCCCACGACCCGCGGCTCTTCGCCCTCTACGTGACCAATTTCGCCTGCGGCCCGGACTCCTACCTGCTGAAGTTCTTCACCCGGGAGACGGAAGGCAAGCCGTTCCTGACCATCGAGATAGACGAGCACTCGGCGGACGCCGGCATCGTCACCCGCTGCGAGGCCTTCATCGATACCATCCGCAACGCCAGCACCCGCGGCACGAGCCGGCTCATCCCCCACGTCAGCATCTCCTCCGGCCACTCCAACGGGCGCACCGTCTTCATCCCGTACATGATGGACCACGCCTACCTGCTCTCGGCGGCCATGCGGGTCGGCGGCGTCAAGTCGGTGACCATGCCGGAGTCCGACGACCAGACCCTCGAGCTCGGCCGCAAGTTCACCACCGGCAAGGAATGCTACCCCTCCATCATCACCAGCGGGGACATCGTCAAGCGGACGCGTGAGCCTGATTTCGATCCTGACAAGTCGGCCTTCTTCATGCCCGCCGCCTGCGGGCCGTGCCGGTTCGGGCAGTACAACCGCCTCCACCGCGTCATCCTCGACGAGCTCGGCCTCCAGGACGTGCCCGTCCTCGTCTTCGACCAGACCGGCGGCTACCACAACGACCTCTCCAACATGGGCAACGGCTTCCGCCTCAACGCCTGGCGGTCCTTCATCATCTGGGACTCGGTCGTCAAGATGACCATGGAGCGCCGTCCCTACGAGGTCAACAAGGGCGAGACGGACGCCCTCTACAAGGTCTGGCTGGAGAAGCTCGTCCGGAACGTCGGCAAGGACCCGGCCACCCTCCGCGAGTTCTCCCGGCAGGCGCGGCGGGAGTTCGACGCTATCAAGGTAGACCGGAGCAGCCCCAAGCCGCGCATCGGCATCGTCGGGGAGATATTCGTCCGCTCCAACCACTTCGCCAACGACGAGTTGGTAACCACGCTGGAGGCGCGGGGCGCCCAGGTCGGCATCCCGCCGGTCGAGGAATGGTTCGACTATATCGACCACCAGCGGAGCTACCGCTACCGGCACCGACTCGAGGGCGGCTGGCGCGACTGGCTCAAGCAGAAGCTGACCGAGATCGTCATGGAGCGTACCGTCGAACCGCTACGCCGGGAGTTCGATACCGGCATCGATCTCTTCACCCGCGAGGCCTCCACCGGTGACATCATCGAGAAGGGTAAGGCCTACCTGAGCCCGGCCGTCGAGGGCGAGGCCATCATCAGCATGGGCCGCGTCGTGGAGTACGCCGAGCAGGGTTTCGACGGCATCGTCAACGTCATCCCCTTCGGCTGCATGCCGGGGACCATCGTCTCGCTGCTGCTCCACCAGTTCCGGCAGGACTGGGGTCTGCCGGTGCTCAATGTCGTCGTGGAGGGCACCAAGAGCACCGGGCAGGACATCCGCTTCGACGCCTTCATCCAGCAGGCCTACGAGCACATGCTGCGCCACCGCGGCAAGCCGCTCCACGTCTAGCGCCGCCCGGCGCGCATTCTTTATGAATCCTTAAGGATTTGTTTATTCCCTCTTAATGGTCTTTACGCGGGCGTTTACGTTCGGCTGGTACGATAGTACCGGTACCCCTCGGAGAGAAGGGTGCTACGGAGTGAACGGCCATGGAGAACTTCGCCCTCGCGGGCAAGGCCAAAACGGTCTTCCGGCTGCTGGAGCTCAAGGTGCAGCGGGAAGCCAGGGAACAGGCGAAAAAGAAAACGGGAAAAAAGGAACGGAAATAGCGGCGGGCGCTATCTCCGGAACTTGTTCTTGAGGTCTTCTATCTCTTTCTGCTTGGCGTAGTCTTCTTCGGACAGGGGCTCGCAGGAGACGAGCTGGTTGTCCTTGATCTTGATGGTGAAATACTCGTGACACTTCCAGCAGCGGCGCGGGCCTTCGTACTCGTCCATGACGAGCGACAGCTTCGTCTCGGCGCCGCATTCCGGACAGATCAGTGACATCATCGGCATAACGGGTCTCTCCTTTTTACATCGGGAACCGGTGGTCGGCCCGTGTTGCCCACATTATACCATTCCGAGCGTGGGCCGGGTCAATGGCGCTAGCCTCCTATGACCCCCTGGAGGGCCGCCGGGAAGTAGTGGTTGAAGAGCAGGAACATCGTCGGGATGGTGACCATCGAAGCGATGAAGCTGGCGAACACGAACTGCGTCGCCACGTTCTTGTGGCCGCCGCCCCGTTCCACCAGTATCGGCGCCGCCGTCACCGGCGGCACCACCGCCTGGAGGAAAAGCAGCAGCGCGATGGTATCGTCCGGCTTTACCAGCAGTAAGATGCCGATGAACACCGCCGGGAAGACGATATTCTTGAACACGATGAACTTGCCGATCTCCCCCCAGTAGAACCGGCCCCGCTGCTGGAAGTCCAGGTAGAGGCTTGCCCCCAGTATGAGCATGATGAGCGGCAGCGCCATCTGGCCGAGGATGTCGAAGATGTTCACGATGAAGTCCGGCAGGTGGTCGTTGATGCTCGTCAGCCGCAGCAGCACCGCCAGCACCGTCACCAGCAGCACCGGGTTGAGCAGCCGCTGCCAGCTCAGGCTGACCTTCCGCTCCTTCCTGAAGAAGAACTCGTAGGTACTGAAGAACAGCGTCGGGTGGAACATCATCAGGATGAACAGCATGGCGATGAGCGGCGTGCTGGCGCCGAACAGCCCGGTCAGGATGATGAGCGGGAAGAAGAGCCCGTTCTGGAAGAACATGGTCACGCTCCACTCCGGCTTCACCTCTTTCCCGGCGATGAAGCGGGAGACGAGCGTCAGCAGGAAGGCGACGGCGGTGAAACCGGCCCACCAGAGCGGCAGCTGCCACCAGTTCGGGAAGCTCTGGGGATTGAAGTTGATGACGATGCTGGCGAAGACGGTGGCCGGTAAAGCGATATCGATGACGAGCGTGGAGAGGACGGAGATGACGTTCTCCGGCAAAATGCGCCGCCGGGTTATCCACAGGCCGATGAAGCCGATACCGAGCAGCACGAGGACGGACTGGAGGACGACGTTGAAGATATGCATACGCTCCTAAGCATTGTAGCGTACTCGGAGCGAAAGGGGTAGGGGGGTATGGTACCGGAGGTCGGATTCGAACCGACACGAGGGTTGCCCCCCAGCGGTTTTTGAGACCGCCGTGTCTGCCATTCCACCACTCCGGCCCAGGCCCTCTCATTCTACGGGAAGACGCCCCCCGGCGCAAGGTTTGGCGGGCGCTCCCGGATGGGCTAGAATGGAGAGACGCGGCCGCTCCGGTAGCGGTAAAAAGGGGGAAATCATGGACCTCAAGGAATTCATCATCGCCTCGCTGACGGAGAGCCGGGAGTACGTTGACCGCGCCGTGGCCGGCCTGACCATCGACGAGCTTGCTTTCCGCCCGGAGCGGCACAGCAACAGCATCATCTTCCTCGTCTGGCACCTCGCCCGCGTCGAGGACATCTGGATCAACCGCGTGCTCAAGGACGGCGAGGAGCTCTATACGACGGAAAAGTGGTACGGGAAATTCGGGACGGCCCCGCAGGACATGGGCTTCGGCTTCGACGCGGACAAACTGGACGAGTGGCCGGTGCCCTCGCTGAAGCTGGCGAAGGAGTACGCGAACGCCGTGCGCCGGACGACGCTGAGCTACCTGGAAGACCTGGACCTCGGCAAGCTGGACGTGAAGATGCCGTACCGCGAGCAGGGCATAACGGTCGGCGGGGCGCTCGCCCACCTGGTCACGGAGATAGGGGAGCACTCCGGGCAGATCGGTTACCTACGGGGCCTCCAGCGCGGCATCGAGCAGGTGCCACCCGCCGGGCAGCGCTGACCGTCCCGGCTCTGGACAATTGGACATAATAATTACTATAATGGAGCGATGAACGTCACGTGTTTCCCCGAGGGCCAGATTAGTCTCATCCTTACCGGCCCCTCTCTGTAATCTGGAGAGGGGACGAACCGGACCGCACCCAAGATTGATCTCCTGAGGAGGAACACCATGGCCGACAAATACGAGCCCAACGCCATCGAGCAGAAATGGCAGCAGCGCTGGGCCGCCGATAAGCTCTACAAGACCCCGGACGACGACCCTCGTCCCAAGTGGTACGCCCTCACCATGTTTCCCTATACCTCGGGCGACCTCCACATCGGTCACTGGTACCCCATGGCGCCCTCGGACGTCCACGCCCGTTTCAAGCGCATGAACGGCTTCAACGTCCTCCATCCCATGGGCTTCGATGCCTTCGGACTGCCCGCCGAGAACGCCGCCATCAAGCGCGGCATCCCCCCGGCGGAGTGGACGGAGAACAACATCGCCAACATGCGGGACCAGCTCAAGACCATCGGCGCCATCTACGACTGGGACCGCGAGGTCGTCACCTCCCACCCGGACTACTACCGGTGGACGCAGTGGTTCTTCCTCAAGCTCTACGAGGCCGGCCTGGCTTACCGCGCCGAGGCCCCGGTCAACTGGTGCCCGAAGTGCCAGACCGTGCTCGCCAACGAGCAGGTGGTGGGGGAGGGCATCTGCGAGCGCTGCGATACCCCGGTCATCCGGCGCGAGCTGGAGCAGTGGTTCTTCCGCATCACCAAATACGCCGACGAGCTGCTGGAGTTCGACGGCATCGACTGGCCGGAGCGTATCAAGATCATGCAGCGTAACTGGATTGGGAAGAGCTACGGCACGGAGATCGCCTTCGGGCTGGACTGTCCCGGCGTGCCCGAGAAGGAGATACGCGTCTTCACCACGCGGCCGGACACTGTCTACGGCGTCACCTTTATGGTGCTGGCGCCGGAGCACCCGCTCGTGGAAAAGATCACCACGCCGGAGCAGCGGGAAGCTGTTCAGGCGTACATCAACAAGACCCGCCGCCTCAATGAGATCGAGCGCCTCTCGACCGAGAAGGAGAAAGACGGCGTTTTCACCGGCGCCTACTGCACCAATCCGCTCAACGGGGACAAGGTGGCCATCTGGATCGCGGACTACGTGCTGTACTCCTATGGCACCGGGGCCGTCATGGCCGTGCCCGCCCACGACGAGCGTGACTTCGCCTTCGCAACGAAGTATGGGATTGACATAAAAGTGGTCATTTCGCCGCCGGACTGGGACGGGAAATCCTTGACGAACGCCTACACCGAATCCGGGAAGATGATAAACTCGGGGCCGTTCGACGGCACCGACAGCCGCAAGGGCATCGAGGACGTCTCCGCCTACATCGAGGAGAAAGGGTGGGGCGGCCGCACCATCAGCTACCGCCTGCGCGACTGGCTTATCTCCCGCCAGCGATACTGGGGCGCGCCCATCCCGATGGTCTACTGTGATAAATGCGGTATCGTCCCGGTAGCGGAGCAGGATCTGCCGGTGCTGCTGCCGGAGAACGTCGAGTTCAAACCCACCGGCGAGTCGCCGCTGAAGTACAGCGAGGCCTTTGTCAATACCACCTGCCCGAAGTGCGGCGGCCCGGCCCGCCGCGAGACGGATACCATGGACACCTTCATGTGCTCGTCGTGGTACTATCTGCGCTATCCCAACGCGAGGATAGACACGGCCGCCTTCGACGACAGGCTGGTCAGGAAGTGGTGCCCGGTAGACTTCTACACCGGCGGCGCCGAGCACGCCGTCATGCATCTCCTGTACGTCCGGTTCTTCACCAAGGCCATCCGGGACATCGGCCTCATCGATTTCGGCGAGCCCTTTTTAAAGCTGTTCAACCAGGGCACTATCGTCCGCGAGCACATGAAGATGAGCAAGAGCCGCGGCAATGTCGTCAACCCGGACGACTACGTCCGTTCGCTTGGTGCGGACACCGTGCGCACCTACCTGATGTTCATCGGGCCGTGGGACCAGGGCGGCGAGTGGGACGACAGCGGCATCGGCGGTATCTCCCGCTGGCTCAACCGCACCTGGAGTTTGGGCGTGGACGGCTACGAGTCGAAGGGCGCCGCCACCGACGACGAACTCCGCCGCGCCATGCACCAGACCATCCGGAAGGTGACCGAGGACCTCGACCGCTACCACTTCAACACCATGGTCGCCGCTTTGATGGAGTACACCAACTACCTCGGCAAGGTCCGCGAGGCCGCCAGCGCGAGCGACGCCGCCTGGGACGAGGCCGTGAGAACGCTGCTGCTGCTCGCGGCGCCCACCGCGCCCCACCTGGCCGAGGAGGCCTGGGAGCGCCGCGGCTACCCGTACAGCGTCCATAACCAGTCCTGGCCCACGTGGGACGAGGCCTACGTAACCCGCGACGAATTTACCTTGGTCGTGCAGGTCAACGGCAAGATACGGGAGAAGGTCGCCGCGCCCGTTTCCGTCACCGAGGACGAGGCTGTGGCCCTGGCCAGGGAGCAGGAGAAGGTCAGACCCTACCTGGAGGCCAAACAGGTGGTCAAGGTCATCTACGTGCCCGGCAAACTCGTGAATATCGTGGTAAGATAAAGTCAGGAGAAGGAGAATCCTTCGAATGAAATATAAAGTAAATCTGAAGCAGACCGAGGAAGGCTACGCCGTGGGGGTCCCGGGACTGCCCGGCTGCTGGTCCCAGGGCACGACGGAAAAAGACACCCTGGAAAATATCAGGGACGCCATCAAGGCCTACCTGAAGACCATTGACGAGTTGAGCCAGGATAAAGAATCTCACTACGTGGAAGTCGGGTAGTGCCGTATGCCGGGAAAGAGCTTCTTAAAACGATACACCCGGCAGCGGGAGAAAGGGTGTTGGTGAAATGAAACTGGCGTTCATCGGCGGGGGAAATATGGGGGAGGCCATCGTGGCGGCGC
>CAZOMF010000099.1:0-8377 GCA_964580635.1 uncultured Dehalococcoidaceae bacterium | reverse complement strand
GGAGCGGCAAGACCCATATCGCCGCCGCCATCACCAACGAGCACATCCGCCACGGCGTGCCGGCCCTCTACCTCACCGTGCCGGACCTGCTCGACCGCCTTCGCGCCGGATTCAACCCGGACGCCGAGTCGGCCTACGATGAATCGCTGGAGAACCTCAAGAACGCCCCGCTGCTCGTCCTCGACGACCTCGGCGTGCAGTCCGGCACCCCCTGGGCCAAGGAGAAGCTCGACCAGCTCCTCACCTTCCGCTTCAACAACGAGCTGCCCACCGTCATCGTCACCGCCGTCCCCCTCACCGAGCTGGAGGACCGCCTCCGCACCCGCCTCACCGACCCGCGGCTCGCCCGCTGCTTCGAGCTGGGCGAGGTGGTGCCGGTCTCCGAGTACGGCTGGGGTCAACAATTCGAGGCGCAGAAAAAACAGATGTTTACTAATTTCGACCGACGGTCTGAGCTTTCGGAGGAACAACAAGCCAACCTGGATTGGGCGCTTGAGGAGGCGATGAATTTCGCCAAAGAGCCAGAAGGCTGGCTACTGCTTATGGGAGTCACGGGGTGTGGTAAAACCCATTTGGCGGCCGCCATTGTCAACTACCGCTACGAGGCCGGCCAGCCGGCCCTCTTCGTGGTGGTGCCGGAGTTCCTAGACCACCTGCGCTCCACCTTCAGCCCGGACAGTAAGGTGTCCTACGATACGCTTTTCGAAAGTGTGAAAACAGCACCGCTCTTGGTACTTGATGATCTGGGTGAATTCTCAGCTACGCCATGGGCACGGGAGAAACTCTACCAGGTGCTCAACTATCGCTACAACGGGCGGCTGCCCACCGTTATTACCACACGTTTCACCTTGGATGAGATAAGAGATCAGTTCGATCGTCCAGTAGCTTCACGACTTGCTGATAACAAAGTAAGCAATGTATTCGAGATTATAGCGCCTGACTACCGGCCCGGGATGATCACCGAGAAACGCCCGGCATCCCGCTCTTCCCATCCACGCCGGACCCGCCAGAGCCGCGGCTAGAGGCTGATGACGTCGCGGGACATCATAGTCTCGATGGCCGCGCCCATGGTGGACTTCTCGCCCACCACGATCTTGTCTTCCAGGTCGAAGTACTCCAGGCAGGTCGTGCAGGCCTTGATCTCGATACCCTGATCGGCAAGTTTCCTGATGTGTTCGATCACCGGTGATTTTTCCGTCAGCAACTTCACGCCGACGTTCCAGAAGATGATCTCGGCGGGCTTGATGCTCGGCTCCCCGAGCAGGCGGAGAAAGTTGGCCATCAGCAGCTTGCCGAGCTTGTCATCGCCCCGGCCGAGGCCTTCCGACTGGATGAGGAATGCTTTACCTGCCATGTTACGTCTCCTTTTTCGCCGGGGATTGGGGCGCGTCCTCACGGAGGGAGAGCGCCCCGGTGGGACAGACGCGGACGCAGGCGTCACAGTCGAGACAGCGGTCCGCGCCGATGGGCTCGTCGCAGAAGGTCGTGAGACGCCGGTCGAAGCCGCGGAACGCGAACCCGAGCACTCCGTTCGTCTCGCGGTGCCGGCACGTCCAGACGCAGCGCCCGCAGAGCACGCAGCGGTCCGGGTTGTGGATGAAGAGCGGGTTGCTGGCGTCCACCGGCAGCTCCTTGAGGAATTTCCGGAAGCGTTTCGGCTTCAGCGGGACTTTCAAGTGTTTGGCGATCGTCTGGAGCTCGCATTGTTTGTTGGCCGGACAGTGGGCGCAGTCGAGGTCGTGGGAGGCCATCAGCAGCTCGAATGCCGTCTTCGCCAGCTCCCGGGCCTTTTCGCCGGTGGTGCTCACCACCATATCCTCTACCGCCGTGACGGTGCAGGCGGGCTGCGGCTTTGGATTCCCTTCGACCTCCACCCAGCAGAGCCGGCAGGACGCGCTCGGCTCCTCTTTCTCCCGGATGGCGCACAGGTTGGGGATGTAGATGCCGTTATCGAGCGCCGCCCAGAGCACGCTGGTGCCTTCAGGGGCGGTGACGGTCGCGCCGTCTATCGTCAGGGTGACCGTTTTCATTTCGACGGCACCTCGCTCGGCGGGGACAGCTTGACGATGGCGTGGTACTGCTCCGGGCAGGCGTCCAGGCAGATGCCGCACTTGACGCACTTCTCCTGGTCGATGACCTTGATGCGGTGCTTGTCCGGGCTGATGGCCTCCACCGTGCAGGAGCCGACGCAGGCGTCGCAGGAACGCTCGCACTTGTCGCGCTCGATGTAGTAGGCGATGAGGTGCAGGCACATGAGGGCCGGGCAGCGGCCGTTCTTGATGTGCTCCACGTACTCGTCCCTGAAGTAGCGGAGCGTCGTCAACACCGGGTTCGGGGCGGTCTGGCCGAGCCCGCACAGCGAGCCCTGCTTTATCTCGCTGGCCATCGTCTCCAAAGTAGCGAGGTCCTCCATGGTGCCCTTGCCCTCGGTGAAATCGGTGAGAATGGCCAGCATCTGCCTGGTGCCGAGACGGCAGAAGGTGCACTTGCCGCAGGACTCCCGCTGGGTGAACTCCAGGAAGTAGCGGGCGATCTCCACCATGCAGTCGTCCTCGTCGAGGACCACCATGCCGCCGGAGCCCATCATGGCGCCGGCCTCTTTCAGCGAATCGAAGTCCACCGGCAGGTCGAGGGCGCTCTCCGGCAGGCAGCCGCCGGATGGCCCGCCGATCTGCACCGCCTTGAACTTCCGGCCCTTGGGGATGCCGGAGCCGACGTCGAAGATGATCTGCCGCAGGGTCGTGCCCATCGGCACCTCGACGAGCCCGGTGTTGACCACCTTGCCGGCCAGCGCGAAGACGGCCGTCCCCGGGCTGTCCGGCGAGCCGATGCCGGCGAACCAGGCGCCACCCTTCCCGATGATGTGCCGGATGTTGGCCAGCGTCTTGACGTTGTCCACCAGCGTCGGCTTGCCGTGGAGGCCGCTCACCGTGGGGTAGGGCGGCCGGTGCCGCGGCAGGCCCGTCCGGCCTTCCAGCGAAGCGATGAGGGCCGTTTCCTCGCCGCAGACGAAGGCGCCGGACCCCTGGAAGATGGTGATATTGAAGCTGAAATCCGTGCCCAGGATGTTCTTCCCGAGCAGGTTGTGCTCCCGGGCCTGCCTGAGGGCGATATCGAGCCGCGCCACCGCCAGCGGGTATTCGGCGCGGACGTAGACGTAGCCGGTCCGGGCGCCGACCGCGTACCCGGCGATGATCATGCCTTCGATGATGGCGTGGGGGTCGCTCTCCAGCAACGAGCGGTCCATGAACGCGCCGGGATCGCCCTCGTCGGCGTTGCAGATGACGTACTTCGTCCGTCCCCTGGCGTTACGCGTCATCTCCCACTTCGTCCCGGTGGGGAAGCCGGCCCCGCCGCGACCGCGCAGCTTGGAGGTCTTGAGCTCCCCGATAACCGCCTCCGGCGCCATGCCGAGCGCCTTTTCCAGTCCGGCATACCCCCCGGCGGCGATGTACGATGTAATATCGGTGGGGTCGATAATGCCGCAGTTCTTGAGCAGCAGCTTATGCTCGTAGCCGGCGCGGGGAAAATCGTCGAAGCTGGGGAGCATGTCGTTCGCTTCGAGCGCCGCCAGCACGAACTCCGGGCACGGGTTGTCCCCGAGGATGAACTCCTTGACGAGCCGCTCGGCGATGACCGGGTTGACATACCCATAGCAGACGGACGGCCAGCCGGGCTTGGAGATCATGACGAGCGGCTCCGCGTAGCAGTGACCGATGCAGCCCACCTCGATGACCGGGCAATCGGCCCCCGCCTTGTCTATCTCCTCGCGGAGGGTCTGCAGCACGTCGAGCGCCCCGGCGGCGCGGCCGCAGGTGGCGGTGCCGACCGTGATATAGGGCCTGTCCGTGCCGAGCGCGCGCCACTGCTCCTCGGACTTCGACCGCAGCTCCCGGAAGGCGGCCGCGAGGGAGGCGGTCTCAGTCATGAGCTTTCTTGCCTTCCCGCTCCTCGCGCTCGCGCTCGAAGGCCAGCATCAGGCCGTCCACGCGGGTGGGGTCCACCTGCTTCTCCGGCACGTCGTCGACGACCGTCACCGGGGCCATCGTGCAGCAGCCCACGCAGGCGACCGTGTCCAGGTCGAACTCGCGGTCCTCGGTCGTCTGCCGCGCCTTGATGCCGAGCCGCCGCTCCCATGCCTCCAGCGCGATGTTGCCGCCCTTCATGTGGCAGGCGGTCCCCAGGCAGACCCGTATCGAGTGCCGTCCCGGCGGGTTGAGGCGGAACTGGTTATAGAAGGTGACCACGCCGTAGACATCGACGGGGGGTATGTCCAGGTGGGCGGCTATTTCCTTCAGCGAGACCGACGGCAGGTAGCCGAGCTTCTTCTGCACGTCCTGGAGAATGGGAATGAGCTCGGCGCGGCGCGTGCCGTGGCGTTTCAGGATTTTCTGGGTCTCCCGGCGCAGGGTTTCCGGGTCTTCCGCGGCCGGGACGGGCGTGGCCTGTGTCATGCCGCCTCCCTCGGACTGAACGTTGTTCCTCTACAATTGTCGCCCGGCACCGCCGCTCGTGTCAAGGGACATATGTCTCATTTGGGCTATACCCCCTGGGGGTAGGCGCTATATTCGCGGCCCGAAGATACGGGTGCCGATGCGGACGAGCGTCGCCCCCTCCTCGATGCCCGCTTCCCAGGAGCCGGACATGCCCATGGAAAGCTCCCGCATGGCCGCGCCGGGGACGGCGTCCCGCCGCAGTTCCTCGAAGAGCCGCCGCGTCTCCCGGAAACACTCTCGGAGGTCAGCCGGATCGCCGGTGAGGGGGCCCATCGTCATCAGGCCGGTCACCCGCACCCGCGCGAACCGTTCCGCTATCTCCCGGACGAGCGCTGCCGCTTCCTCCGGCAGCACGCCGGACTTGTTGGCTTCCCGTCCGCTGTTGACCTCGATGAGCACCGGCATGACCTTGCCCGCCTGCTCGCAGCGTTTCTCCAGCTCGGCGGCGAGGTGGACGGAGTCCACCGTCTCTGTCATGTCGAACAACTCCACCGCCTTCTTCACCTTGTTCGACTGGAGGTGCCCGATGAAGTGCCACTCGGCCGGGCGGTCGACCTCCGAACGGGCGGCTTCGGCTTCCTGGAGGTAGTTTTCTCCCACGATGGACAAGCCGGCCCTAAGCGCCTCGTCGACGGCCGCCGCGTTCTGCCCCTTGGCCGCCGCCACGATACGCACGCCGGCTGGAACCTTCGCCAGGAGCTTTGCTACGTTCTCGGTAATTGACATAATTATATCCGCAGGCAGCCGTTCCGCGACGTCCTGATTGTACCGCACGGAGCAGGGCGAGGCCAAACAGGAAAGGGCGCGCCGCGCAAACGCGCGGCGCGCCCGTGGGGGGGCTGTCGTGGCCGTACTCGTTATGACTTGGAGGAGGCCGTCGCAGGGGCCTTCTTGGCCTTGGCTGTGGCTTGTTTCTCGAGCCGGCTGATATCGAAGGACATGGAAGACAGCCGGGCGGCGTCGGTGAACTTCCGCTGCGCGGCCAGCTCTTCCTGTGCCGTGATCCGGATGACCCGGATGTCCGCCAGGATTTTCTGTATTTCCTCGGTCGCTTTCTTGGTCAGGGCAGCGATCTCCTTATCGACCGCCAGTCTGGCCTTCAGCATGAGCTGCTGGGCCTCGCTGCGCGCCCGGATGGCCGTCTCCCGGTGGTATTTCTCGGCATCGGCGCGCAGCCGGCGAGCCTGCTCCAGCTCCTGCCGGGCGGCGCGCCGCAGCTCGCGGACCTCGCCGGTTTCGCCGTGGCCCGCCGGGACGGGCGTGCCCCGGGGCTTTTCGCCGGGTTGTTTCGTCGTCGGCATCATTCTCTGCTTCCGATAGAAAGATAAAGGAGGTCGTTGCCGTTCCTTCTTCCTTGCATGGTATAACGTTCACGGCGGCGTTATGAGTAGGCAGGCATTGGAGTTGGGTGGGGGCTGACACCCACTTTAGGTGGAGCAGCCCCTCCAATGGAAACTGTGGTGAGTGTGAGAAAAATACGATGAAAACGTGTTGATTAATTAAAATAAATAGTATACACTAGGGGCATGTTGATTCCGAAGAAGGCTGGAAAGGGTTTCAGGAACGCCCCCGCGTTCCGCTGCGGCCGTGGGCTTACGCGGTTTATTTCCCGCCTTCCGGGGACTTTTTCCGAGTAGTCCCCGAGGAAACACCGACACCCAGTTTCCCAGTTGCAGCCAGTGATGATGTCACAGCATCCGGATATAGCTACCGGCAGCCATCGGGGTTGACCGAGCCGCACTCTCGGGGCTAAGGAGGCGGACGGAGGAAGAAAATGACCACGAAGAAATGGAAGAAACAAAAAGATACGCTCGTCCATGACAAAACGCGCCTGGAAGCCGAGCTGGAGCAGATGCACAGCGAGGCCACGGTCTCGGAAGAGCGGCGGGAAGGCAGCCCCTTCGGCAAGCGCGAGGAAGAAGCCACCGAAACCCTGGAGCTTGAAAAGCGGCTCGGCCTGGAGAACCGGATACGCCAGGAGATCGCCGCCATCGAGCATACCATCGACAAGATAGAAAAAGGTACCTACGGTATCTGCGATAACTGCGGCAAGCCCATCGCGGAAGAGCGCCTCGAAGCCCTGCCGCAGGCCAACCTCTGCATCGAGTGCAAAGCGCTGCTGGCGAAGAATGGCAAACCCGCTCCGCAGCGTTAGGTGGCGGGACGCCGTCTTCGCGGCGATCGTAATCGGCGTCTCCGTCCTTGACCAGCTGACCAAGGTGTGGATACGCCACCACCTCGCTATCGGCCAGGTCTACTTCGACGCCGGTATTTTCCGGATCATCCACGTTCAGAATACCGGCGCCGCGTTCGGTATCTTCAAGGGATTTCCCTACGTCTTCGCCGCCATCGAGGCCGTCGCCTTTTTCGCTATCCTTTACCTGATGCTGTTCGTGCGGAAACGCTGGGCCTTCCTCGATCTCTGGACGGTGCGTATCGGCGCGGCGCTCGTCATGGCCGGTACCGTCGGCAACTTCATCGACCGCATCTTCTTCGCCGGCAACGTGACGGACTTCATCGATTTCAAGGTCTGGCCCGTTTTCAACGTGGCGGACGCCTCCGCCGTCGTCGGCGCCATCGTCCTCGCCGCGGCCGTCGTCTTCCAGCTGCGGCCGGAAAAGAAGGAATGACCGGCACCTATACCTTTACCGCGGACCGGTCCGGCGGCCGGCTCGACCGTTTCGTGGCCGACAGGCTCCCCGAGCTGTCGCGGACACGGGCCCGTGAGCTTATCGATGCCGGCCTCGTCACCGTCAACGGCCGTCCCGGCAAGGCCTCCCTCAAGCTGGAGCCCGGCGACGCCGTCACCGTGACCGTCCCGCCGGAAAAGCCGCTCGACCTGGCACCGGAGGCCATCCCGCTCGCCATTATCTACGAGGACGACGACCTCCTCGTCATCGATAAGCCGGCCGGCCTGCCGGTCCACCCCGCCCCCGGCCATCCCGGCCATACCCTCGTCAATGCCGTTCTCAGCTACCTGCCCAGGCTGAAGCAGGAGACCGGCGATCTGCGGCCGGGCATTGTGCACCGGCTCGATAAGGACACCTCCGGCCTCATCCTCGTGGCCAAGAACCGGACCGCCCAGGCGAACCTGTCCGCCCAGTTCGCCGCCCGCACCGTGAGCAAGACGTACCTGGTGCTGGTGCGCGGCACGCTCACACCGGAACGCGGCGTCATCGAGGCCTCCATCGGCCGGGACGCCCGCAACCGGCAGCGCATGGCCGTGGTGGAGAAGGGCCGGGCCGCCCGCACCGCCTACGAGGTGAAAAAGGTCTTCCGCGGCTATACCCTCGCCGAGATACACCCGGAGACGGGCCGCACCCACCAGATACGCGTCCACCTCAACGCCATCGGCTACCCCGTCGTCGGGGACGCCACCTACGGGGTGCCGGTGCCGTTCCTCGATCGCCAGTTCCTCCACGCCCACCGGCTCACCTTCCGCCTGCCCTCCACCGGCGAGGAGGCGACCTTCACCTCGCCGCTGCCGCCGGACCTGGAAAAGGCCCTCGCCGCCATCGGGTAAGGGCGTCATTTCATTATTTCCTGAGCGTGAGAAGATACGTTTTCGCGTCGTATGCGACGGATTTGCATCCTCCGGTAAAACATGGCACAATGCAATTGACGGCACCACGATATATCGCCTGCCGTTGATTTTTTTTCGGGGGTAAAGACTGAATGCAGTACCGCAAGCTCGGCACGACCGGCTGGGACGTGTCCATCCTCGGCTTCGGCGCCATGCGCCTGCCGACCATGGAGAACGACCCGAGCAAGATAGACGAGCCGGAAGCCATCCGGATGATCCGGCACGCCATCGATAACGGCGTGAACTACGTCGACACCGCCTACATGTACCACAACGGGGACAGCGAGCGCCTCGTGGG
>CAZOMF010000098.1:0-8490 GCA_964580635.1 uncultured Dehalococcoidaceae bacterium | reverse complement strand
TCCGTGTCGTCAACGGCGCGCCCGGCTATATCAACATGCTCGACGCGCTCAACTCATGGCAGCTCGTCCGGGAGCTCAAGGAGGCGCTCGGACTGCCGGCGGCCGCCTCGTTCAAGCACGTGAGTCCGGCCGGGGCGGCCGTGGCGGTCCCGTTGACGGACACGTTGAAAAAGACCTATTTCGTGGACGGCATGGAGGAATCACCGCTGTTCGCCGCCTACGCCCGCGCCCGCGGCGCCGACCGCGTCTCCTCCTACGGCGATTTCGTCGCCCTCTCCGATACCTGCGACGTCGCCACGGCGAAGCTCATCGCCCGGGAGGTCTCCGACGGCATGATAGCCCCCGGCTACGAGCCCGCCGCTTTGGAGGTACTCAAGACCAAGAAGAACGGTAAGTACCTCGTTATCGAGGTCGATAGTGCGTATGAGCCGCCGGAATCCGAGGCCCGCGAGGTCTTCGGGGTCACTTTCGAGCAGAAGCGTAACGACGCCCTCGCCACGGCGGGGCTGTTCGAGGACATCGTCACCGAGAAACGGGAGTTCACTCCGGAAGCCGTCCGCGACCTCGTCGTGGCCACCGCCGCCATCAAGTACACCCAGTCCAATACCATCGGCTTCGCCGTGGACGGGCAGGCCATCGGCATCGGCGCCGGGCAGCAGTCCCGTATCCACTGCACCCGCCTCGCGGCGGAGAAGGCCGACCGCTGGTACCTGCGCCAGCACCCCGTCCTGCTCGATTTGAAGTGGAAGGACGGCGTCTCCCGCGCGGAGAAGAACAATGTCATCGACCTCTTCCTCCAGGAACACCTCAACGAGTACGAGCGCCGCAACATCGACGAGGCACTCGTCTCCGTGCCGGCGCAGCTCTCACGGCAGGAGAAGGTGGACTGGCTGTCCAACCTGAAGGGGGTCTCGCTCAGCTCGGACGGCATGATACCCTTCCGGGATACCATCGACCGTGCCTACCAGAGCGGCGTAGGGTACGTTGTCCAGCCGGGCGGCTCCATCCGCGATGACAGCGTCACGCAGGCCTGCAACGAGTACGGTATGGTCATGGCCTATTCCGGCGTCAGGTTGTTCCACCATTAAGGTATATTAAGCATGTTCGTTCTCGGCACGGCCGGCCATATCGACCACGGCAAGTCCCTCCTCGTCAAGGCGATGACGGGCATCGACCCGGACCGCCTCCGCGAAGAGAAGGAACGCGGCATGACCATCGAGCTCGGTTTCGCCTGGGTCACGCTGCCCTCCGGCCGGGAGGTCGGCATCGTGGACGTGCCCGGCCACGAGCGTTTCGTCAAGAATATGCTCGCCGGCGTGGGGGGCATCGACCTTGCCCTTCTCATCGTCGCCGCCAACGAGGGCGTCATGCCGCAGACACGGGAGCATCTCGCCATCCTCGACCTCATCGGCGTGGAGCGCGGCATCGTCGTCATTACCAAGAAGGACCTCGTCGACGAGGAGATGGTGACGCTCGTCCGCATGGAGGCGGAGGAGGCCGTTGCCGCCACCGTCCTCGCCGCTGCCCCGGTGCTGGCGGTGTCCGCCATGACCGGCGACGGCCTGCCGGAGCTCCTCGCCGCCATCGACACCATGCTGGAGACGACCGAACCCCGCCGGGACCTCGGCCGCCCGCGGCTCGCCATCGACCGTATTTTCACCATGTCCGGCGCCGGGACCGTGGTCACCGGCACCCTCATCGACGGCACCCTCTCCGTCGGCCAGGAGGTGGAGGTGCTGCCGGCCCGGCTCAAGTCCCGTATCCGCGGCCTCCAGACCCACAAATCGAAGCTGGAGACGGTCACGCCCGGCAGCCGGGTGGCCGCCAACCTCGTCGGCCTGTCCACCGAGCAGCTCACCCGCGGGGACGTCGTTACCCGTCCCGGCTGGCTCAGGCCGACCCGCCTCGTGACCGCCCGGCTCAAGATGATCGATTACCTTACGCGGCCGGTCCGCCACGGCACCACCGTCTCGTTCCACACCGGCGCCGCGGAAGTGATGGGCAAGCTCCGCCTGCTGGAAAGCGACGAACTCAAACCCGGCGGCACTACCTGGGTACAGGTCGCGCTGGAGGAGCCGGTGGCCGTCGTGAAGGGCGACCGCTATATCATCCGCTCGCCGATGGAAACACTCGGCGGGGGTACCATCGTGGACGCCCACGCGCGGCGATTGCGCCGCTTCCGGGAGGACGTCATCGCCAATCTCAAGGCCCGCGAGGGCGGCACCGCCGGCCAGTCCGTGCTGGCGGCCCTGGAGGCCCGTCAGCCCCAGGAACGTGGCACGCTCGTGACCCAGAGCGGTCTCAGCGCCGGCATCGTGGACGAGGCCATCGCCACACTGGCGGAGAATGGGGACGTCGTCCCGCTCGGGGAGGCAGGCAAGGAGCTGCTTTTCACCGCCGCCGGCTGGGCCGTTTTGGCCCGTACCGTGCGGGATACCCTCGCCGACTATCATAAGAAGTACCCTGCCCGTCCCGGCATGCCGAAGCTGGAGCTGGCCGGGAAGCTCAAACTGGGTGCTCGCGGTCTGCTCGCCCTGGCCCGACTCACCGGAGAGGGTGTCGCCGTAGAGGAGGGGACCATCCTGCGGCTCGCCTCTCACGTCGTGAAGCTGACCGCCGCCCAGCAAAAGGCGCTCGATGCCTTCGAGAAAGACCTCGTCGCCCATCCCTATGCCCCCACCTCGGAGCTCGTGCCGGAGCCGGACCTCGTGGCGCTGCTCGTCGGGCAGGGTAAGGCCGTCAAGGTGGCGGAGAACATCGTCTTCTCCCGCACCGCCTTCGATGACATGCTGGCCCGCACCACCGCTCGTATCAGGGAAAGCGGCAGCGTCAACCTCGCCGGGGTGCGGGACATGTTCGGCACCTCGCGCAAGTACGCTCAGGCCCTCCTCGAGTACCTCGACCGCGAGAAGATAACCAAACGCGTCGGCGACGACCGCGTTCTCTACTAGTCCCGCGGTGCCGTTGTGCCTTCGCCGCCGAGACGTTATAATGGTGGCAACCGGAGAGAGGAGACCGCGCCGTGTGGCAGTGGCTCACCGATAACGCCATATGGGTGCTTATCATCACCAGCGCCTTCGTGGTGGTGTTGCTGGTGTTCAATGAGCCTCTCCGGAAGGCGCTTTCCTTCGAGTCGGGGCGGATCAAGCACCACACCCTTCACAACACGGTAAACATCGTGTTCTGGACGCTGGAGAGCATCGGCGGCATCATAATGCTGGCCGCTTTCATCGCCATGGCGGCCACTCCTTCGGCCGGCAGCGCCGCAGCCAATGCCACGGCCAACGGCACCGCCGCAGTCTCCACGACGGCCGTGGAGGACTGGTTCGTCCAGCACGGGTTCCGGATCGTCGTCATTCTCATCGCCGGTATCGTACTCTGGTTCGCCGCCCAGAAGGCCATTCCGGCCATGGTCAATTCCACTATCGAACGACCCAGGCGCGGCGAAAGCCGTGAGGGTCTGAAACGCCGCGCTGATACGTTGCAGCGTGTTTTTCTCGGACTTGCCAGGGTCATCATCATACTCCTTGTCATCTTCATGGTACTCAGTGAACTCGATGTGAACATCGGGCCTATTCTGGCCGGTCTCGGCATCGTCGGTATCGCCGTCGGTTTTGGCGCCCAGTACCTTATCCGGGACCTTATCGCCGGCGTCTTCATCATCATGGAGAACCAGTACCGCGTCGGCGATGTGGCCAAGGTGGCGGGCGTGTCCGGCCTCGTCGAGGAAATCAACCTGCGCAAGACGGTCTTACGCGATCTGGACGGCGTCGTCCACCACATTCCCAACGGAGAGATAAGCGTGGCCAGCAACTACTCCCGCCACTTCGCCCGTGTCAACCTGAACATATCCGTTTCCTACGGGACGGACCTCAACCGCGCCATTCAGGTCATCAACGACATCTGCAACAAGATGGCCGAGGAAGAACAGTGGAAGAGCGTTATCCGCAGCACGCCACAGGTGCTGCGGGTCGATAACCTGGGCGATTCGGGCATCGATATCAAGATAGTGGGCGATGTCAAGCCGCTCCAGCAGTGGAACGTGACCGGTGAGCTCCGCCTCCGCATCAAGAACGAGTTCGACCGCGTCGGCATCGAAATACCCTGGCCCCATACCAAGGTCTACTTCGGCAATAAACCGGGTGACCCGTCGTAAGATATACTTGAAAGAGGGGCGCCCCCGGCGCCCGGCCGGATTGACAGGAGTGATGTATGTACACCAAGATTCTCGTTCCGCTTGATGGTTCGGAGACCGCCGAGTGTGTGTTCTCCTCGCTCCGGTGGCTCATGGAGGTCTCCAAGGTCGATGAGGTAACGCTCATCCGTGTCGTCGAGCCGTTCCGCGCCGGCATGGGCGTGGATGGTTCCGTACCGCCGGAAGAGCGGGAGGCCATCGACGAGGACGCCGAAACGGTGGCTAAGCAGTACGTGGACAAGGTGGCCGCTCAGTTCGCCGCCCCGGGTGTCAAGATCACGCCGGTGGTCCTGGAGGGCAAGCCGGCCCAGGTGGTCGGGGACTACGCGGCGAAGAACGACGTGGACCTCATCCTGATGGCGACCCACGGGTACTCGGGCCTGCAAAGGATACTGCGAGGAAGCACGGCGGACGGTATTCTGCACGCCGCCCACGTGCCGGTGCTGCTGGTGCGTCCGCAGGACCGGACGCCGCACTAGCGCCTACTGCTTGAAGGTGAGGGCGATGTCCCGGTCGGAGCGGCAGACGACCTCGTCCACCTGCGGTACCTTGCTGAGCAGCTCGAGCAGCGGCAACGGCTCGCTCAGATCGAACAGGGCGGACAGCTCTTTCTCGGAAGCGGACTCCTGGAGCTGTTTGACGCCCGGGATACCCACCAGGTACCGTTTCATGCTCTTGAAGAGCTTGGAATCGCACGTTTCCGAAGGGGCGTTCAGTTCCACCATCCCGAAAAACAGCGGCTGTGTGCCGTTGCGCCCGTTGGAGCGTTCGCCGAGCACCCGCATTATCATGGTGGGCGTGGCGGGAGGCACTTCCGCGCGGGCGGACGGCGCCGGCGCTGGCTGCTCCGTCGCCTCGGCGGCCGCCATGGCCAGGGCTTCGATGCGGCTCTGCGTATCCACGATGGCCTGGCTGATGTCACCGGTCTCCGTCTGGAGACGTTCCTGGAACTCGGTGACGGTGGTGCGGGAGCGTTCGATGATCTCGGTGATTTTCCCGCTTACCTCGGTGCTCGCCTGGGTGATCTCGTGCATCAGGCGGTCGGCCCTTACCTGGGCTTCTTCGACGATCTGGGCGGACTTGGCGTAGGCCAGCTTGCGGAATTGCTCGGTCATCTCCAGCAGCGACTGCTCCGCCTGGGTCCGGGCGGCTTCCATCGTTGCGTTGCGCTCCTGGTCCACGGCCTGGCGGATCTTTTCGACGTACTCTTCGGCCTCCTGGCGCGCCTTGGCCAGTATCTTGTCCACCTGGTTCTTGGTCTTGTCGCGGGCCTGCTTGCGGGCCTGTTTCTCCGCTTCCTGCAGGATGCGCTGCGCTTCCTTGTTGGCCTGCTGGATGATCCGCTTGGATTCGGGCAAGCGGACTTCCGGCTCGTCCCGGATGACGGGCGGGGTATATCGTTCCGGCGCCGGCGCTGGCGCCGGTACCGGTTTTTCAATAAAGTGAACTGCTTCGGGAGCGGGTGCCGGCGCCTCTTCAGGTTCTGGTTCTTCGGCCGTTTCCTCGAAGTCTGTTTCGGCGGTCGGCTTCTCCTCCGGTTCTAGTTCCTCGTCGAGCTCCATCGGCGGGACCCGCAGGGATTCCAGGCTGCGTCCCGTGCAGCGCGTGATCTCCTCTATCTTCGAGCGGTACTCGTCGAAGATCCTCTGGAACTCGTCCTGGTTGAATGGAGAGTCGGTCTGCTGTTTCGCCATTGAGCCTCTCTAACCGCTGGTCGGCACGGATCAGCCGCACCACGCGGTTACGCTTATCCCAATTCTACGACGCAACGTTCCCGGCGGGAATAGCCTAATAGTACCGTCCGGTATTTTTCTACTCGGTACCAACGTAATGGTACTGAGACAAAAATACTAGGTAACCCTTACCTGTTTTGGAACTAAATACCCATTTTCAAGCCATTGCCCTCCCGCATAGAATGGGACGTAGCGACCGGATACCCGGGAGGATGTTCAAGAAATGTTGCAGATTACCGATGATGCCAAGGCCGAACTTAAACGACTGCTGAGCAACAAGGTCGACTGGCCGGGCGCCCGCCTGCGGCTGATGGAACGCTCCAGCGGTGCGCTGGGACTGGGCATTGATATCGCCACCGCCGGCGATAAGGTCGTGGACTATCAAGGCGACGGGCTGCTGGTCGTCGACGGAGGGCTGGCCGACCGCCTGGAAAAGGTCCTCCTTGACGTCGACAACACCGCGGACGGCGTCGTCCTCGTCATCAGCGAAGGATAACCGATTGGTTTGACGGAGGGAGAACAATATGGATTACGTGGAAATGACGTTCAGATCGGCCGGTGACCGCTACCGGCGTGCCGAACAGCACCTGGCGGATGCTGAGAACAGCCTGCGCAAGCTGCTGGCCCGGTTCCTGGTGGCCGAGATTGAAAAGCCCGCGACGACGCCCGTCCCGGTAACATCGGAACCGCTGCGCGAGACCGCCCCCGATATCTGGGGCCATGTGGAAGAGCTCCTCGCCGCCCGCCGGATGCAGCCGGACAATACCCCCGAACCGGCCGTTTCCTGATAACAGGATAGCCGTTTGCCGGCCCGAAGCGGCCCCCATGACAATCGGGGCCGCGTCTGTTTTTACCCCCGATTGACATTCACCCCCACCCGGGCCGATACAGAACGAAAGGGCGCTATTCTCTATCCTTGATTGATGGACCGGTATGAAAGATCCTGCTGATAAACCCGCGACCATTGACGAATATCTTTCCGGGTTTCCTGACGATATCCGGGACATCCTGGAAAAAATACGGCAGGTCATCCGGAGCGCAGCCCCGGAGGCGACCGAAACCATCGGCTACGGTATTCCGACCTTCAAGCTCCGGGGCAGGAATCTGGTGCACTTCGGCGGGTTCAAAGACCACGCCAGCTTTTTCCCCACGTCGTCGCCGATCCCCGTTTTCGAAAAAGAGCTGGCTCCTTTTAGTACGTCCAGCGGCACTATCCGGTTTTCGATCGGCCAGGATATTCCGTATGACCTTATCAGGAGAATAACGGAGTACCGGGTGACGCAGCTGACCGCGAAATGATACCGGGCTGGAGCGTACGGGGCCGAACTCCCACCGGCACCTCTTTGCACTCCGCCCAACGTGATGGAAGCCGGCGAGAAAGCTACTGGTCCCGCCGTTTGTTCCTCAGGAAGGCCACTGTTACCGCGATGACGAAGATCGCGCCTCCGCCACCGACAAAAGGCCACAGCAGCCCGCCGGATTGGTCGGTTGACGTGCCGACTGCGGCGGCGGAGGAAACCGGTTCGGAAGAGGGTACCGGGGTGACGGTGGGTGTGGGCGTTGCCGCCGGTTCCGTAGTGGTGATGGACGTGACCGGCGGTGCCGGGTAGCGCACGATGAGGGGTATCGTCTCGGCGCCGGCCGCGATGGTCACCTGGCCAGCCTGAACAAACGAGTGAGTGAAAAGAACGTCCTCGCTGGCGCCGCCGGCGAGCGTGATTGTTCGGGAAAGTTCGTCCGTTCCCGCCAGGACCACGACCGTGTGCTCGCCTGCCGATTGTCCGGTATTGCTGACGGTGACGGTGATATCGACAGGTTCGTTGACGTACACATCACCGGCTGACAGCGTGAGTCCGGATACCTGGAACGTGGCGGGCACCGGCCTTTGGATGACGTCGATGGACAGCTGCTGTCCGTTGATACTGACGGTGTGAGCGCCGATAGCGAGTGCCGGAAGGGTGAAGGGTACGGGGATCGTTTCTCCGGCTGCGACGGTCACCTCCGTCGTTATCACATCGGTATCATCGACCTTAAGGGCGAGCTGGAACGGCCCAGCCTGGGTACCGGCATTGGTCAGCTGCGCGGTTACCGGTACGGCCTGGTCCGGGTAGAACGGTCCCTGACCTGACTGAACGGCCGTCAGTGAGATATCCGGATGCGGTACAGTTACCAGCACCGTGTAGAGCGAGAAATGGGTAATCTGGGTCTGGAGGTAACTTATCTCCGGGTTCCAGGTGGTTTCGAGCGGCACCCATTTCTCGGCATCCGGGTCCCACCAGCCGATCACCAGGTCTTCCGGATTGGTGCCCGGCGGAACGAGACTTGGGTCGTATTTGAAATTGAGGGTTATGGCCGGGTTGAACACGACGCCATCAGGTCCCAGGGTATACAAGTCGGCCGCATAGGCCATATGGTCCGGGGCGGGTGGCGGCGTGGCGGTTTGTGAAAGCGTGAAAACGGACACGTAGTAGGCGGCATGGCCTTGCTGTGTGACCACCGTACCTTGCGGCATGATGAGAAACACCTGGCTGTCCGCACTGAACGCTCTGGTTTCCATGTACA
>CAZOMF010000097.1:0-8642 GCA_964580635.1 uncultured Dehalococcoidaceae bacterium | reverse complement strand
GCAAGACGGACGCCGTCCTCATCCTCATGAGCGAGAACGCGGACGTCCTCGCCGCGGCCGCTAAGGTCGCCAAGGACCGCAAGCCGCTCCTCTACGCCGCCACCAAGGACAACGTGGACGCGGTGGCCGCCCTCGCCAAGGAGACCGGCTGCCCGGTCGGCGTCAAGGGCGCCAGCCTCGATGACCTCGCTGAACTCACCGCCAAGCTCGATGCCGCCGGCCTCAAGGGCCTCGTCATCGATTCCGGCGCCCGCGGCGTCAAGCAGGCCTTCGAGGAGCAGATCATCATCCGCAACGCCGCCCTCGTCAAGAAGAACAAGCTCGTCGGCTACCCCACCATCACCTTCCCCGCGGAGATGACCGACGACCCCATGAAGGAAGCCATGATCGCGGTGATGTTCATCGCCAAGTACGGCGGCATCATCGTCCTCTCGGACTTCGCTGGCGAATCCCTCTTCCCGCTGCTCGTCGCCCGCCTCAACATCTACACGGACCCGCAGCGCCCGCTCGCCACCACGGAGGGCATCTACGAAATCAACAACCCGGACGAGAACTCCCCGCTCCTCGTCACCTCCAACTTCTCCCTCACCTACTTCATCGTCTCCGGGGAGATAGAGAACTCCAAGGTTCCCGCCTGGCTCTACGTTAAGGACACGGAGGGCCTCTCCGTCATGACCTCCTGGGCCGCCGGCAAGTTCTCGGCGGACATCATCGGGCCCGCCATCAAGAAGAGCGGCATGGAGGACAAGATAAAGCACCGCAAGCTCATCATCCCGGGTTACATCGCCGCCGAGAGCGGCGGCCTGGAAGAAGAGCTCCCCGGCTGGGAAATCCTCGTAGGACCCAGGGAGGCCGGCCATCTGGCCGCTTACCTGAAGTCCTGGAAAGCGTAGGGGGTTGCAGATGATTCTTATCGGTGAAAACCTTAACGTCATCTCGCAGACCCTCGGCCCGGCCCTCCGGGAAAAGAACGCCGGGCCCATCGAAGCCATGGCGAAGGACGAGACCGCCGCTGACGTCGATCTCATCGACCTCAACATCGGCCCCGCTCGCCGCGGCGGCGACGAGCTGATGTCCTGGGTCGTCCAGACCGTCCAGGGCGTCACGGACAAGATGGTCGCTCTGGACACCACCAACATGGATGCCATGGAGGCTGGCCTCAAGGTACGCCAAGGACCCGTCCTCATGAACTCCGTGTCCCTCCAGTCCAGCCGCGTCGGCCGCGGCCTGGAAATGGCCAAGAAGTACGATGCCGATATGATCGGCCTCCTCTGGAGCGACGACGGCATGCCGCGTGATACCAACGAGCGTGCCATGCACACCGTGGACCTCGTCTACAAGGCCAACGAGATGGGCGTCCCCAACGAGAAGATCTGGATCGACCCCATCGCCTCCCCCGTCTCCGTGGAGATCAACCAGGTCAAGGCCTGCGTCGAGTTCATGGCCATGCTCGCGGACATCGCTCCCGGCTGCAAGTCCACCTGCGGGCTCTCCAACGTCTCCAACGGCGCCCCTGCCCACCTGCGCGGCTGGCTCAACCGCACCTACATGATCATGCTCGGCCGCAACGGGATGTACTCCGCCATCGTGGACGCGTTCGATAACGACCTCATCGCCATCGCCCGCGGCCAACGGCAGGACATCGTCGACCTGGTGTATAATGTCATGGACGGCCAGGACGTCGACATGGCTTCCCTCGACAAGGAAAAACAGAACTACGTGAAGACCGCCAGGGTCCTCATGGGGCAATCGCTTTACTCGGATTCCTGGCTGGATATCTAGCCCGGCCCGCCGTACGGCGCGCCGGACAGCTGCCGGGCAGGGCCTTTCGGCCCTGCCCGGCCAAATAAAAACCGATGACGAAACGCAATCCCATCGCGCCGGAACAGAACGTTCGGGACTACGCCAACGAACTCGCTATCCAGATAGCCCGTAAAAAGCTGGCCGATAATCCCGACCTCGAAGCCCAGTGCGAGAAGGCCGGCGCCGTCTATGACGTCGCTTCCCGCGCGGCCGTGATGCCCTACCTCGACCGCACCTGCCGCATCACCCTGCCCGCCGGTGAGGTCTCGTACACGGACGGCGATCCCGCCCTCTCCGCCAAGGACGCCATCCTCGTGCTGGACTACTTCACCCGGGCCAGCGGCGCGCCCCTCACCGGCAACCTCATTACCTACCAGGAACTCCCCGACGGACTCAATTACGTCGGCGTTTTCGCCACCCGCACCACCAAACCGCTCGTTGCCAACTTCGGCAGTGACCCGGAACGTTTCGCCGCCGCCGCCGCGAAAATAGGCGGCAAACCGGCGGACTACGGCGATGTCGGGGTGACCTTCTCCGTTTTCCCCCGCGTCCCCCTCACCTACGTCTTCTGGAAGGGCGACGACGAGTTTCCCCCGGAAGCCAGTATTTTGTTCGATAGCACCGTCCCGGGCTACCTCTCCAACGATGACATCCACAATCTTTGCGAGTCCATCGTCTGGCGGCTGGTGCGGCTCAGTAAATCAGGAGGTGATCACCCTGGCTAAGGATACGTTGACCAAAGCGGACGTTCAGGATAAACTGAAGGAAATTTTCTCACGCTTCAACGGCGAGGAGCACGAGCTCATCCCCATTTTACAGGCGACCCAGGAGGCCTTCCGGTACCTGCCCGCCGCGGCTATGCAGGAGATTGCGGACTTCCTCCGTATGTCCAACAGCAGCGTCTACGCCGTCGCCACCTTCTATGCCCAGTTCAAGCTCACGCCCCTCGGCAAGAAGATCATCCGGGTCTGCCGTGGCACCGCCTGCCACGTACGCGGCTCCAGCAAGGTGCTCAACGAGATGGAGACCCGCCTCGGCATCAAGGCCGGCGAGACCACCCCGGACCTGGAGTATACTTTGGAGACCGTCGCCTGCATCGGGGCCTGCGCCCTCGCGCCGACGATCACCATCGATGGCGCCACGCACGGCAAGATGACCGCCAAGAAGGTGGCGGAAGTACTGGGAGATTACGTCAAACATGAATAGCGGGACGGAACGGACCATCTATGTATGCCAGGGGACCGGCTGCGTCTCCGGCCAGTCATTCGAACTCACCGAGGCCCTGACGAAGGCCGTGCGCGAGCTCGGCCTGCCGGGCGTCACGGTTGACTATACCGGCTGCCACGGTTTCTGCGAGCAGGGGCCCGTCGCCATCGTCCAGCCGGAGGGCACGTTCTACACCCACGTCACCCCGGAGGACGCCCGGGAGATCGTCGAGTCCCATCTTAGGGACGGCAAACCGGTCGAACGCCTCTTCTACAAGGACCCCGTTACCGGCGAGGCCGTCGCCAATTACAACGATATCAAGTTCTACTCCATGCAGCACCGCATCATCCTCCGCAACTGCGGCCGGCTCAACCCGGAGCACATCGAGGACTACATTGCCGTCGGGGGCTACGAGGCCCTCAAGAAGGTCATCACCGAGATGACCCCCGAGCAGGTCATCGAGGAGGTCAAGGCCTCCGGCCTGCGCGGCCGCGGCGGCGCCGGCTTCCCGACCGGCACCAAGTGGGGCTTCTGCCATGACGCTCCCGGCGATCAGAAGTACATGATCTGCAACGCCGACGAGGGCGACCCCGGCGCGTTCATGGACCGCTCCACCATGGAGGGCGACCCCCACACCGTCATCGAGGGCATGGCCATCGGCGCCTACGCCATCGGCGCCAGCGAGGGCTACATCTATATCCGCGCCGAGTATCCCCTCGCCGTCAAGCGGGTGCGTCTCGCGCTCGCCCAGGCGGAAGAGAAGGGTTTCCTCGGGGACAACATCTTCGGCTCTGATTTCAGCCTCCATATCCACGTCAAGGAAGGCGCCGGGGCGTTCGTCTGCGGCGAGGAGACCGCCCTCATGGCCTCCATCGAGGGCAAGCGCGGTATGCCCCGCTCCCGCCCGCCCTTCCCGGCCACCTCCGGCCTCTGGGGCAAGCCGTCCAACATCAACAACGTCAAGTCACTGGCCACCGTGCCGGAGATCATCAGCCGCGGCGCCGCCTGGTACGCCGAGACCGGCACCGAGAAGAGCAAGGGCAGCTGCGTCTTCGCCCTCACCGGCAAGATCGCCAACAGCGGTCTCATCGAGGTGCCCATGGGCATCAAGCTCCGCACCATTATCTTCGACATCGGCGGCGGCATCCCCGGCGGTAAGCAGTTCAAGGCCGTCCAGACCGGCGGCCCCTCGGGCGGTTGCCTCCCGGAATCCTTCCTGGACGAGTCCGTGGACTATGAATCGCTCGCCAAGGCCGGCTCCATCGTCGGCTCCGGCGGCATGGTCGTCATGGACGAAGACACCTGCATGGTGGACGTCGCCCGCTACTTCCTCTCCTTCACCCAGAACGAGTCCTGTGGCAAGTGCGTGCCCTGCCGCATCGGCACCAAGCAGATGCTCGATATCCTGGAACGCATCTGCGCCGGCGAGGGCAAGCCGGAAGATATTCCCCTGCTCGAGAAGCTCGGCACCAACATCAAGGCGGGCGCGCTCTGCGCCCTCGGGCAGACGGCCCCCAATCCCATACTGACGACCCTCCGCTATTTCCGCAGCGAGTACGAGGCCCATATCAACGAGAAGCGCTGTCCAGCCAAGGCCTGCAACGCCCTCACCAACTACTACATCCTCCAGGACAAGTGTCAGGGCTGCGGCATCTGCGCCCGCAATTGCCCGGCCAGCTGCATCGCCGGCGATAAGCGCATGGTCCATATCATCGACCAGGACAAGTGCGTCAAATGCGGCACCTGCCTCGATACCTGTCCCTTCGACGCCGTGGCCAAGGTCTCCGGCGAGACCATCGCCGTCCCCTCGGAGCTGGTCCCGGTGACCGCCCCGCCGCCCAAGAAGAAGAAAGCGGAAAACCAGGAGTAAAGCATGAGCACCGTCACCTTCACCATCGACGGGCAAACCGTCACCGCCGAGTCGGGCGCCACGGTACTGGAAGCCGCCCTGGCGGCGGGTGTCTACATCCCGTCTCTCTGCTGGCACCCCGACCTCGAGCCTTACGGCGGCTGCCGCATGTGCATCGTCGAGATCGAGGGCATGCGCGGCCTGCCTACCGCCTGCACCACCGCCGTCACCGAGGGTATGAAGGTGACCACCCACTCGGCCAACCTGGATGAGGTCCGCGCCACCACCCTCAACCTCATTCTCAGCCAGCACCCCTGCGAGTGCCTCACCTGCCACCGCCGCCAGCGGTGCTCCCCGGACGATGTCTGCCTCCGTCAGGTGGCCGTCACCGACCGCTGCGTCACCTGCCCGTCGAATGAGATATGCGAGCTCCAGCAGGTGGTGGACTATATCGGCATACATAATCTCAGCGTCGATGACAAACCCCGCCTCCCGCGGGACGTCGATACTTCCAACCCCTTCTTCGACCTGGACCGCAACCGCTGCATCCTCTGCGCCCGGTGCACCCGCACCTGCACCGAGGTCACCGGCATCCAGGCCATCGATCTCGTCAACCGCGGCTTCGAGATGAAGGTCGCCACCTTCAAGGACGCGCCCCTCATCGAGTCCATCTGCAAGTCCTGCGGCGAGTGCGTCGTCCGCTGCCCCGTCGGCGCGCTGGCCCCCAAGGAGACGACCCGCCCGGACAAGGAGGTACAGACCACCTGCACCTACTGCGGCGTCGGCTGCTCCATGTACCTCGGCGTCAAGGACGGCAAGATCGTCTCCGTCCGCGGCGACCGGGAGGGCGATGCCAACCACGGCCGCCTCTGCGTCAAGGGCCGTTTCGGCATCGCCGAGTTCGTCAACCACGAGGACCGGCTCAAGAAGCCGCTCATCCGCAAGAACGGCGTCCTCGTCGAGGTAGGCTGGGACGAGGCGCTGGACTACGTCGCCGAACATTTGAAGAAGTATTCCGGCGAGGAGGTGGCCGTCATCTCCTCCGCCAAGGCCACCAACGAAGACAACTACGTCATGCAGAAATTCGCGAGGGGGGTGCTGGGCACGAACAACATCGATCACTGTGCCCGTCTCTGACATGGCCCCACCGTGGCCGGTCTGGCCGCGTGCTTCGGGAGTGGCGCCATGACCAACTCCGTCGATGACCTCCGTGAGGCCGCCTGCATCCTCGCTATCGGTACCAACACCACGGAGGCGCACCCCATTATCGGCATGAACATGCGCCAGAGCGTCCGGTCCGGCAAGACCAAGCTCATCGTCGCCAACCCGCTCAAGATAGGACTGGTCGGTTTCGCCGACCTCTGGCTCCAGCACCGCGCCGGGACGGACGTCCCGCTGCTCATGGGGATGATGAAGGTCATCGTCGATGAGGACCTTGCCGACAAACACTTCATCGAGGAGCGCTGCGAGAACTTCGACGAGTTCAAAGCCTCCCTGGCGGACTATACCCTCGACCGCGTGGAGGCCATCACCGGCGTTCCCGGCGAGCTCATCGTCAAGGCCGCCCGCATGTACGCGGAGAACAGCCCCGCCGCCATCTGCTACACCATGGGTATCACCCAGCACACCCACGGCACGGACAACGTCATGGCCACCGCCAACCTGTCCATGCTCACCGGCAACATCGGCAAGCCCGGCTCCGGCGTCAACCCGCTGCGCGGCCAGAACAACGTGCAGGGCGCCTGCGACATGGGCGCGCTGCCCAACGTCTACCCCGGCTACCAGTCCGTCACCGACGAGAAGATGCAGCAGAAGTTCCGCGACGCCTGGGGCAGCGCCCCCGGCCTGAAACCCGGCCTGACCCTCTCGGAGATCATGCCCGCTGCCCACGACGGCACCATCAAGGCCATTTACCTGATGGGCGAGAACCCATCCCTCAGCGACCCGGACGGCAACCACGTCCGCGAGGCGCTCCAGCGCCTGGAGTTCTTCGTGGTGCAGGATATCTTCCTCAACGAGACGGCGCAGTACGCGGATGTCGTGCTGCCCGCCTGCTCCTTCGCCGAGAAGGAGGGGACGTTCACCAACACCGAGCGCCGCGTCCAGCGCGTCCGCGAGGCCATCCCGCCCGCCGGCGAGAGCAAGCCGGACTGGTGGATAGCCGCGGAGATCGCCAAGCGCCTGGGCGCCCCCGGCTATGAGTACGCGGACGCCTCCGCCATCATGGACGAGATCGCCCGCCTCACCCCGAGCTACGGCGGCATCTCCTTCGCCCGGCTGGAAGAAGGCTCCCTCCAGTGGCCGTGCCCTACCGCCGAACACCCCGGCACGCCCATCCTCCACACCCGCACCTTCTCCCGGGGCAAAGGGCATTTCGTACCGCTCACCTACCGCCCGCCGATGGAATCGCCGGACGAAACCTACCCGCTCATCCTCACCACGGACCGCAGCCTCTTCCACTACCACACCGGCACAATGACCCGCAAGGTGAAGGGCCTCAACACCTTCCGCGGCTACGAACGCGTCGCCATCAGCCCCAAGGACGCCGACAGCCTCGGCATCGGCGAGGACGACTGGATCCGGGTCACCTCCCGCCGCGGGACGGTAACGGCCCGGGCCTGGGTGACGGACCGGGCGCCTCAGGGTACTATCGCCATGACCTTCCACTTCGCGGAGAGCCCCACCAACGAGCTCACCAATCCGGCTTACGACCCGGCCGCCAAGACGCCGGAGCTCAAGGTGGCCGCCGTCCGCGTGGAGAAGCTGGAAGACCGGCAGCCGGCGGAGGTCGCCTGAGGGTGGACGCAGCCCGCCGATGATAATCGACAGCCACGTCCACCTCTCGACCTTTACCAACGAGGGCCTCGACTTCACGGCCATCCGCGACCGGCTGCTGGATGAGATGGCGCGGCACGATATTTCGGCCGCCTGCGTCATGCCGGACAGCGAGTCCGGCTCCGCCGTCGCCGACCTGGATACCATCCTGGAACTGACCGTCAAGAAAAAGCGCCTGCGCGCCCTCGGCACCGCCCACCTGGCCACTTTGACACCGGCGCACGTGGAGAAGCTGGAAGCGCTGGCGGCGGAAGGAAAGATACGCGGCCTCAAGCTTTATCCTGGCTTCGAGGAATTCTATCCCGCCGACCCCGAGTGCAAACCGCTCTACGATATCTGCCTGCGCCACGATATCCCGGTCGTCTTCCACGCCGGGGAGACCCTTAATCAGATCTGGCGGGAGGAGTACAATCATCCGAGGGAGATCGCCCGGGTCGCGGAGCGCCTGCCGGACCTGAAGGTCGTTATCGCCCACTTCGCGCAGCCCCACCTCGAGGTCTGCCGGGACGTCCTCAAGGCATTGCCTCACGTGTACGCGGACATCTCCAGCCTCGCCCACCCCACCGTCCTCCAGGTCTGCGGCCGCGCCTACATCCAGCAGATACTCGCCGAAACGGCCGATAACCGCCCGGACGCGCTGCTCTTCGGCACGGACTGGCCCATCTGCGACGTGCAGGCGCACATCGACCTGGTGGACTCGCTGCTGATCACGCGGGAACTGAAGGACCGGATCTTCTCCGGCAACGCGGCCGAACTCTTCCACCTTCCGGCCTGATCACGTCCGGCTCGTCCTTCGACAGGCTCAGGATGAGCGGCGGTTAAATCCGGGCAGACGTTCACACCGGCGAAGAAATTTTCAAATTCGGCGATTTTTACAAAACGTGTCCTTTTTCCAGCTACGGAGCGGGCAAGACTGTCCCGGTCACCATCCGGGCGGCCCGGTTACGAT
>CAZOMF010000096.1:0-8680 GCA_964580635.1 uncultured Dehalococcoidaceae bacterium | reverse complement strand
AGCGGCTGCCTTCTAAGCAGCGGGTCGTGGGTTCGAATCCCTCCAGGGACGCCAGATTCAGCTACGAATATCCCCATTTTCAGGGTTCCCCCTTTCGCTCTATCTATTTTGCTTAACTATTTGCTTAACAGATTGCCTCGTCTTCCAAGATTATCACACGTGATACTCACTCATTTCAATAGGGAATGACGCTTGTGCATTCAACACCTACTACTTTAGTGTGAGATACTAAGCCTTTCTAGTATTCATAGGACCTAAATGAACAAGGCTATTGAAGTAAAGCTAACCATCTATGATCATACCCGGAGCAATCCGTCTTGTAGTAGATAAAAAGAAACAGGAGCGGTGAGACGTTCTTCGTCCTGACGAATACCGAGTACGATGAGAACTCCGTGTATATTTCATAAAACGTAAACTCGTCGACCTGTTGTCCGGCGCGCATCACCTGGATAGGGATCGGATTACCACCGGTGGACGTGACGCTCGGCGTGGGGTAGTTGAAGCGTATCGTATACTCCCCGAGTGTGACGTTCGAGGAGTTCCCCAGTTCCCGGTATTGATAGGAGGCACCGTTCATCGTCAGTATCGTTTTATCCATAATATCGAGACTGAGAAAGTCAGAATCAGACAGCCCAACGAGGCTGGGGGAATAGTTCGCGCCGTTGCACGAAAGGCCGTTCCGATAGCGGGCCTGAGCTTCGGAAATAAAATTTCGAAGCTCAGGCTGTGGAGAAGAGGTTATAGTTGTGGTAGTAGTGGGGTTCGTTGTGGATTGGGAACTATCGCACGAAAACATCGACGCTAGACTTACGATTGTCAGTAAAACAAATAGTGACCAAGCACTCATCTTGAACACGACGTTTTTCATGATTCCCATGCTCCTCCAGTTCCGTCCATTACACTACCAAAGTTGATACTCAGCTGAGTATTGCTGACCTCTGACTTGATAACCTATTTTCACGTTGCCTGCCGCGCGTATTACTCTCCCAACCGATAGATATTACCGTTCGGGATCTTTTTCGTCGCGCCCCGGGTATCGAACACCAGCTGGGCATTGTCCGCGATAAACTGGTAGTCGTAGCTGCTGTGGTCGGTGGCGATGACGGTGATATCGGCCGCGGCGAGGCGTTCCGCGGTCAGCTCCACCGAATGCATGGGTACATCATCGATCCGGACTTCCGCCACGTACGGGTCGTTATAGGTAACGTTTGCCCCTTTCTGCTTGAAAAGGCTGATCAGCAGGTACGAAGGAGATTCCCGCATGTCCTCGATGTCTTTCTTGTAGGCGGTACCGAGGACCAGGATATCGGCGTTCCTGATGGCTTTCCCGTTCACGCTCAGCAGCTCGATGATGCGGGAAACGACGTGGTACGGCATACGCTCGTTCGTGCGGGCCGCGAGCTCGATGAACTCCACATGGAAATCATACTCGCGGGCCTTGTAGGCCAGGTAGTACGGGTCGAGCGGGATACAGTGACCGCCGATGCCCGGCCCGGGGAAGAACGGCAGGTAGCCGAACGGTTTCGTGGAGGCGGCCTCGATCACCTCCCAGATGCTTATCTGCATCTTCTCGCAGAGGGACGCCAGCTCGTTTACCAAAGCGATATTGACCTGTCGGAAGATGTTTTCGTAGAGCTTGGTCATTTCCGCGATCTCGGGGGACGACACCACGAACACATTATCGACAACGTTCCGATACAGCAGAGCGGCCAACTGGGTCGAAGGGTCATCGATGCCGCCCACGAGCTTCGGCGTCTGCTGTATACCGAACTTCTTGTTGCCGGGATCGATGCGCTCCGGCGAATAGGCGAGGAAGACGTCCCGGCCCACCTGCAACCCGTTATGCTGCAACAGCGGCATCACGACCTCGCGTGTGGTGCCCGGGTAGGTAGTGCTTTCCAGGACGACCAGCTGCCCGGCACGCAGGTGCCCGGCAACGGCGGTTACGGCGCTCACAACGAAGCTGAGGTCTGGTTCCTTGGTCTTGCTGATGGGGGTGGGGATACAGGCGATGATAGCATTCGCTTTGGCAAGCTGCTTCATGTCCGTCGTGGCCCGCAGTCTGCCGGTTTCCAGTACCTGCGTCAGCTGCTGATCGGAAACGTCCGATAAATAGGAATGTCCCCGGTTGACATCAGCGACCTTGTCCGACTGGACATCGATGCCGAGAACATCGAACCCGGCGTGAGCGTACGATACCGCCAGCGGCAGCCCCACGTAGCCGAGCCCTACCACGCCTACCTTGCAGGATTTACTGGTGATTTTCTCTTTGAGCTGATCGAAAGCGTTCGTACCCATTCGTCTCCAATAGACAATTTACCCGAAAGTTAACGAGATTATAGCATTACGGCGCCGATGAGATAAAGCGGGCCGCGGATGATTTTTGACCAGCGTGTAGGTCAGCTGCTAGAAGTGGCTGCGACTGTGGGTGTCCGCTTCGTCCAGCGCTTTCCATTCCAGGTTTTCTTCCGGGGCGCCCGGCTCGTGGGCGTTTTTCTGCATGGTCTGGGCATCACGGGCGTAGTCCTCGTCCGTTTTGCCGAAGGACAAGTGACTTAGTTTCCACCAAAAACCATGCTTGGTTTTACTCGTGGACATCTCTAACTCCATCCCAATCATAGTCGCTGCCCGGAACGATTTCAAGAGAGTGACACCGGCCAATTTGATTCCCGGGGTATAACGGAATGATGAAGGAGAAACGAGTTTCACGGGTGCTGACCTCAAACGTATGGACCACGAAAAAGGCCCCCGCACCGCGGGGGCCTTCGTGTTCCGGTCCGTCAGTGACTAGAAGTTGGCGGCCTTGTCCAGCTTGTTGAAATTGTGCCGGGAATCTATCCAGCGGACGGTGCCGGACTTGCCGCGCATGGCGAGCGACTGGGTGGTCGCCCCGCCGGAGAAGTAGCGGACACCATTGAAGAGGTCACCGCTGCTGACGCCGGTGGCGGCGAAGAAGACATCGTCGGTAGAGATGAGATCGTCGGTACCGTAGACCTTCTCGATGTCCTCGCCGCGGTCGATGGCCGCCTGGCGTTCGCCCTCATCGCGGGGCCAGGCCTTGCACTGGATCTCCCCGCCGATGCACTGGATGGCGGCCGCGGAGAGGACCCCTTCCGGCGTCCCGCCGACCCCCATGAGTATGTCGACGTCCCGGTTCGGGAGCACAGCCTCGATGCTGGCGGAAACATCGCCGTCCGAGATCAGCTTCACGCGGGCCCCGGCGGCGCGGATATCATCGAGGAGTTCCGCATGTCGCGGGCGGTCCAGGACGACCACGGTGACCTCCGAGATGTGTTTCTTCAGGGCCTCGGCGACACAGCCGATGTTTTCCTTGACCGAGGCGTTGATATCGATACACCCTTTGGCCTGGGGACCGACGACGATCTTGTTCATGTAGACGAAGTTGCGCGGGCACTGCATGGTACCGCGGCAGGAGAGCGCCACGACGGCGATGGCCCCGGGCAGGCCCTTGGCGGTCAAGGTAGTACCGTCCACCGGGTCCACGGCGATATCTACCTGCGGCTCCGAGCCGTCGCCGATGCGCTCACCGATGTAGAGCATGGGGGCCTCGTCCTTTTCACCTTCCCCGATGACGACGACGCCGTCCATGGACACGTAGCCGAGCACGTGCCGCATGGCGTTGACGGCGCTCCCGTCCACGAGGTTCTTATCGCCTCTCCCGAGGTGGCGGGCGGCGGAGAGCGCGGCCGCCTCGGTGACGCGGACGAGTTCCATGGCGATGTTGCGTTCGATAGGCTCCTGCTGGCTCGACATCAATTACCTCCGGCAGTTTATTCTCTAACGGGGGCGGCTGGTCGGGGTGAGAGGATTTGAACCTCCGACCTCAGCGTCCCAAACGCTGCGCGCTAGCCAACTGCGCCACACCCCGCCGTACCAGTATACCCCGGGTCACCAAATAAAAAAAGAGGGGCCGCCGGCCCCTCTCTGGTGGTCGCGCGTATCCCGGACTGTCCTAGTCCCGGCAGTCCGGGCATTTGTCATACTCGGAGATGTCCGTCCCGGATATTTTGGCGATATACTCGATCTGCTTCTCCGGGGCCCAGTAGGTACCGCAGGCGGAGCACTGCTTCAGCTTGAACTCCATGCTGTTATGCGGCCAGGCGACCGTTCTCACGCCGTTCTTGTCCTCCATGCTGATGGCGCCGGTGGGACAGGCGACGGAGCAGGAACCGCAGCCGATGCAGGCATCGGAGCCGTCGAGGTTGAAGGGAGTGGTCAGCTCGCGCTCCACGCCGCGGCGGGAGAGGCTGATGGCGGCCACGCCGACGACCTCCTCGCAGGTGCGGGCGCAGTTGGCGCAGAGGATGCACAGGTTGTTGCCGGCCTGCTTCTTGAACCGGGGACGCTTGACGCCATACTCGGCGGCCATGGCCTGGATGACATCGGAGTCCGGGCAGCGGGCCAGGAGCAGCTCGAGGAGCATGGCGCGGTGCTTGCGGACGTTCTCGGTATTGGTCTCCACCTGAAGTCCCTCGGCGACCTGATAGATGCAGGAGGTGACGGTGCGGCGGCGACCGCTGGCGGTGGTTATCTCCGCCAGGCAGAGCCGGCAGGCGCCGTAGGGGGCCACGGCCTCGTTCTCACAGAGGGTGGGGATGTGGATGTTATGCTGGCGGGCGGCGTAGAGGATCGTCTGCCCTTCTTCGGCGTCGATGTCTCGTCCGTTGATCGTTATATGTACCATCTTCAACGTTTCCTCGCTTTACTTTTCCGCCCCGAATGTGCAGACGCCGGCGGGACACCGCTTGTGCTTGATGTGCTCGATATACTCGTCGCGGAAGTACTTGAGGGTGCTGAGCACCGGGTTGGGGGCCTGCTGGCCGAGGGCGCAGAGCGAGGCCACCGAGAGGGTGCCGCAAAGCTCTTCCAGCAGGTCGAGGTCGCTCATCCGGCCGCGTCCCTCGGTGATGCCGGTGAGGATATTATGCAGATTGCGGAGGCCTTCGCGGCAGGGCAGACACTTGCCGCAGGACTCCCCTTCCAGGAAGCTGACGAAGTAGTTGGCGATGTTGACCATGCAGGTCTTGTCGTCCATGACGATCATACCGCCGGAGCCCATCATGGAGCCGACGCGGGTCAGCTCGTCGAAGTCCACCGGGAGATCGAGCAACGTTTCCGGGATGACGCCGCCGGAGGGACCGCCGGTCTGGACGGCTTTGAAGTTCCGGTTCTTGGGGATGCCGCCGCCGAGATCGAAGATGATCTGGCGGAGGGTGACGCCCATGGGCACCTCCACGAGGCCGGTGTTGGAGATATTGCCGACGAGCGAGAATATCTTGGTCCCCTTGCTGTTGGCGGTGCCGATCTTGCGGTACCAGTCCACGCCGTTGGCGATGATGAGGGGGACGTTGGCCCAGGTCTCGACGTTATTGAGGTTGGTGGGCATGCCCCAGAGACCGGACTCCGAGGTGTGGACGTACTTGGCGCGCGGCTCCCCGACGCGGCCTTCCAGGGAAGCCATCAGCGCGGTCGACTCCCCGCAGATGAAAGCCCCGCCGCCCCGCTGGACGCGGATGGTGAAATCAAACCCGGAGCCGAGGATGTTCTTGCCGAGGAGACCGTGGGCTTCCGCCTGCTCGAGCGCGGCCCGGACGTTGCGGACGGCCAGCGGGTACTCGTTGCGGACGTAGATGTAGCCCCGGGAGGCCCCGATGGCGTAGGCACCGATGATCATACCCTCGATGACGGAGTGGGGGTTGCCCTCGATGACGCTCCGGTCCATGTAGGCGCCGGGGTCGCCCTCGTCGGCGTTGCAGATAACGTACTTGGTATCGCCCTTGGCCTTGCGGGTCGTCTCCCACTTGGTGCCGGTGGGGAAGCCGCCGCCGCCGCGTCCGCGGAGGCCGGCTTTCTTGATGGTATCGATGATGTTTTCCGGCTTGTCCTGGAGGGCTTTGCCGAGGGCCGCGTAACCGCCGACGGCGAAGTAGTCCTCGATGGAGGTGGGATCGATGAGGCCGTTGTTGCCGAGGATGAGGCGCCGCTGGCCCTTGTAGAACGGGACGTCGTGCTCCAGCTCGATCTTTTTATTGGAGGCGCGGTCCGTGTAGAGCATACGCTCGATAACGTTCCCCTTGCCGATGGTCTCGGAAAGGATCTCCGGCACGTCCTTGACGCGGACGCGCTGGTAGAGGATGTCCTGCGGCTTGATGACGACGAGCGGGCCGCGCTCGCAGAAGCCGTGGCAGCCGGTGGCGCGGACATCTACCTTATCGGTCAGTCCCTGGCTCTTAACGGCTTCACGGAACGCTTCCGTCACGCCGACGCAGCCGTGGGCATGGCAGCCGGTCCCGTTGCATATGGTGATAACGGCTTTCTGCGGGTCCCGCTTCCCCACGATGGAGGCGCGGAGGGACTCCAGTTCGCCGACGGATTTCAATGTAGGCACGGGCAACGTCCTCCCCTCGTTAGTTGTATTCCTTCAGCACGCTGACGACGCCTTCCGGCGTCATCTCTCCGTGATAATCTTCTCCGACGATGACCACCGGGCCGAGCGCGCAGGCGCCGACGCAGTTGACGGTTTCCAAAGTGAACTTCAGATCCGCTGTCGTCTCGCCCTTCTTGATGCCAAGTTGGTGCTCGATAGCGGCAAGCACCTTGTCCGAGCCCCGGACGTGGCAGGCCGTTCCCAGACAGACGTTGATGACATTGCGGCCGCGCGGCGTCAGGCTGAAGGCCTTGAAGAAGGTGGCCACGCTGTAGACGCGGCTCTGCGGCACGCCGAGGCCTTCGGCCACGGTCTCGAGAGCGGCCTGGGGCAGGTAGCCGATGCTGGCCTGCACGTCCTGGAGGACGTCCACCAGGAGCGCTTTATCGCGGTTGTGCTTATCGAGGACTTTATTTACGACTGCTTTTTGCTCGTCTGGTGCCATGTTTCGCCTTCTCCAGTAACTTTTTATACTCCAGTTCGACGCGCGCCTGTATCTCGTCGATGACGTCATCGCTGAGGTGGCGGAAGCGCCCCTGTATCTTGAGGTAATCCCTGACGGGGCGGAGCTTCTCCGGCGTCACCGACATGCGGTACTCGCCGTCGATGACCTCGTAGAGCGGGAACACGCCGGTTTCCACGGCCAGGCGTGCCTGACGGATGATGGTATCCGTGGCGGAGCGCCAGCCGGTGGGGCAGACGTTGAGAACGTGGATGTAGGCCGGTCCGGGGGTGTGCACCGCCCGCTTGACCTTCTCCATGAGATCGAACGGGTAGCTGTGCGTGGCGGTGGCGACGTAGGGGATCTTGTGGGCCGCGGCGATGCCCGGCATGTCCTTCTTCCAGCTGAACTGCCCGATGCTCTTCTTACCGGCCGGCGAGGTGGTGGTCACGGCGCCGTACGGCGTGGCCGAGGAGCGCTGGATGCCGGTGTTCATGTAGGCCTCGTTATCGAGGCAGATGTAGGTGAAGTCATGGCCTCGCTCAAGGGCGCCGGAGAGCGCCTGGAGGCCGATATCGCTGGTGGCGCCGTCGCCGCCCACGGCCACTATCTTGGTGCCGGACGGGATGTCCGCGCCCTTGCGTCGCATGGCCTTGAGGCCGGCCTCGATGCCGGAAGCCACCGCAGCGGTGTTCTCGAAGAGGGTATGGATCCAGGGCAGCTCCCAGCTGTTGAAGGGAAGCTGCGAGGCGACGATCTCCATGCAGCCGGTGGCGTTAGCCACGATGGCGTTGTTGCCGATGGCCTTGCTGATCATGCGGAGGGCGAGCGCCTCGCCGCAGCCGATGCAGGCGCGGTGGCCGGGCGCGAAGTTGTTCTGCGTGGTGACCAGGCGGGGGGCGTAGATTGCGTATTTTTCCATTATTCCCGTACCCCGTAAATCTCGTATTCGTTCGGGGAGCCCTTCTCGGCAATGGTGAGGGCCTGCTTGACGATGTCCTTGAAGCCGCTGATGGTGGTATCCCGTCCGCCGAGGCTGATAACGAAGGGGACCACTGCCGGCCGCTTCTTCTCGGCGTAAAGGGCGGCTTTCACCTCGGAGGCGAGCGGTCCGCCGGGACCGCCGAAGGAAATGGCCCGGTCCATGACGACGACGACATCGGCGTCCCTGACCGCTTCGCGGAGTTCCTCGAAGGGGAACGGCCGCCAGAGCCGCAGCTGCAGCTGGCCGATGCTCATGCCTTCCTTGCGCATCTCGTCCACGGCCACCGAGGCGGTCTCGCCGGAGCTGCCCATGGTGACGATGAGTATCCTGGCGCCGTCCGCCTGATACCTCTCGATGGGATGGTATTGCCGCCCGAAGACCTTGTTGAACTCGTCCCAGGTCTCCAGGATATACTTCTTAGCATTGTGGATGCTGTTTTCCTGCGCCCACTTCGTCTCCATGAAGACGGCCGGGCCGGCGAAATCACCCATAGCGACCGGGCGGTCCGGATCGAGGGGCAGCGGGAAGCTGTTCTTGGGGAGGAACCGGTCCACGTCCGCCTGGTCCGGGAAGATGATGGGCTCGATAACGTGGGTCAGGTTGAAGCCGTCCAGGTGGACCATCGAGGGCAGGAGGACGTTGGGGTTCTCCGATATGCGGAACGCGCAGATGGTGTTGTCCACGGCGGCCTGGCCGTTCTCGGAGATTATCTGTATCCAGCCGGTATCCCGGACGGACATCATATCTGAGTGGTCGCACCAGATACTCAGCGGCGACGATAGCGCGCGGTTGGCGACCGCCATGA
>CAZOMF010000095.1:0-8781 GCA_964580635.1 uncultured Dehalococcoidaceae bacterium | reverse complement strand
AACCGGCTCGTCTGCCTGCCCTTCTCGGACGCATGCAGCCCGCTCGGTGACGAGCAGGACATCATCGCGCTGCTGGAAACCGCGAAGGCGGACATTACCGGGGGGAGGGCGTCGCACCTCGAGATCCGGGGACTGCCGGCAGCGGTCGTCCCGGACCTGACCGGCCTGGTGGCGCGCCCGTATTTCTCGCTCTATATCGTGAACCTCAAGCCGGGGCCCAAGCAGCTGATGCGGGACTTCCACAACAACGTCCGGCGGAGCATCCGGCAGGCGGAAGGCCGCGACGTCACGGTCAGGCTGTCCCGCGAAAAGGCCGATCTGGATGCGTACTACGCGCTCCACGTCCAGACCCGGAAAAAACTCGGCGTCCTGCCGCAGCCCCGCTCGTTTTTCGATTCCTTGTACAGAAACGTCATCGAGCAGGGGCTCGGCTACACCGGGCTGGCGGAATCGGACGGCCGGTGCATCGCCGGGGTCGTTTTCCTGCGCCACGGGACCACTCTGTATTATAAGTTCAATGCGTCCGACGAAGCCTACCTGAGGAAGCGTCCCAACCACCTGATAACGTGGCGGGCGATCGAGGAGGCCTGCGCCGAGGGCTTTCAGTACCTGGACCTGGGCCGGTGCGCCCCGGAGGAAGAGAGTCTGCGCACCTACAAGACCCGCTGGGGCGCCGAGGAAATAGAGCTGCCGTATTACTACTTCCCCGCGGTCCAGGGCATTTCCTCGCAGTCCGAGAGCAGCGGCAGATACAAGGCCATGCAGCTCTTTTCCCGGCTGGCGCCGATGTTCGCCTTCAAGGCCGCCGGTTCCCTGTTGTACCGGCACCTGGCGTGACAACCTGAACGAATATATATGAAGTTAAAAGCATGATCACCCGAATTTTAGCCACCGTAGAAGGTGCCTTCACCCTTTTACGATTGGCTGGACCAAGGATATTCATTAGGAAACTGCTGCGGCAGTTCTATTGCCGGGACGCCCAGGTCGGCATGGCGGTAGACCTCGAGACGTACGAACGGCCCGATGTTTCCTGCCGCATCCAGTATGATTTACGGCCAGCGACACCCGCAGATATGGACGAGGTCTGGCAACTGGTGCACACGGAAAGCAAGGAATCGATCGAGATCCTGCTGTACATGAAATGGTTGTACCAGTGCGGCTTCCGGAACTGGTACGTCGCTCGGACAACGGAAACTAGTGAGATATGTTTCGTGGACTCGGTCATCGGCCCGGAAGACAATGCTGTCCTTGAAAAGCATTTCAAAGGCTGGTTCCCTCAACTCAAGGAAGGTGAAGTCCTGGTTGAAGGGGCTTACGCCGTCGAAAAATACCGCGGACAGGGGATTACCACCTGCGCTAATGTTGACATCAATCTGCTCTGCAAGCGCCAAGGATATAAGACGATCATTCTATATTTAAACAAGAACAATTTTCCCTCCCTCAAGCTGGCCGAGAAAATGGGATTTTCCAGATTCGAGGAAGTACCGATTTCTAAAACCTTCTTCCTCAATAATAAAAAATTTTCCCGCCAGGCCTGCTGATAAAGGCGTTACCTCACCCCACACCGGGAACCACCCCTCTTCCGGAACGATAACTCCCCCGACAAGCGCCCTACACCGGCTGCGGCTCCGGTACCTGCACCCATGCATCCTCTCGCTCAGAGTATCTCGCGAGCGGGTGGCGGCCCGGCATCACTTGGCATTGAAGAGTGTGTCGCTTTATCCTCCGGGGAAACCACCTGTCACAGCACGCTCACCAAGTCACCGCGGTAGCCATTATCGGGGTGACCCAGAAGAGTTATAAAGTCGCAGCGTGGAAAAACGGATTGGAGAGCTACCGGGTCCGCCAGATGTATCCGTACAGGAGCAGCGTCGATACGGGGACTGGTTCAGGTCCTGAGTACCGCGACGATGATGATCAGCGCGGCGAGAAGGAACCGGTAATAGACGAAGATATCCGTCGAGTGCACCTGCAGAAAACGGAGCAGGAACTTGATCACCAGGTAGCCGCTGATGGCCGCGGCGATAAATCCGACGATAAAAGCCAGCAGGTCCGAACGGACCATGGCGCCGACCGACGCTTGCTGGATGGCGTCGAACAGGCTTTTCGCTCCGGCGCCGAGGATTATCGGGGTCGAGAGCAGGAACGAAAATCGCGCGGCGGTCTCCCGTGTCAGTCCGAGATAAAGGCCGGCCGTGATGGTGCTGCCGGAGCGGGAAACCCCCGGGAACAGCGCCAGAGCCTGCGAGACCCCGATAATGACCGAGTCCTTGAGCGACATTTGCCCGAGCTCCCGCCGGTGGGCGGTGACACGCTCCGCGATGAACATCACGAGTCCGAACAGGGCGACAATAACGCCCATCGCCACCAGCGGGCCGAGTGTTTTCAGCGAGTCCTGCGTGTGGAATAGGTCGTTAATGGTGGACTCCAGGAAGAGACCAGCCAGCACCCCCGGGATCGTGCCGATGACCAGGAACCAGGCCAAACGCCGGTCGAGATCGTCACCGATCTTCCGCTCCATAATACTGCCGACCCCGGCGCGGATGTACCGCACCCATTCCGCCCGGAAGTACCAGATCAAAGCGACGAGCGTCCCCAGGTGAAGGGCGACGTCGAAAATGATGCCGGGATCGTTCCAGCCCGCCAGCCACGGGATAATGATCAGGTGGGCGGAGCTGGAGACAGGAATGAACTCGGTCAGGCCTTGCACGATGCCCAATACCAAGGCCTGGAAAATAGACATTATATAGGTGCCTCTACTTCATCCGGGGTAATCACAGCGGGCTAATATTCGTGGGTGTTAGCCGGCAGGTTCCAGGGACAACTGGGGCCTGACGGGTGAAAGGACGTTTCGGGACAGCTTCTTCCTTTTCAGTATCTCGACCAGCGTGATCTTTTCCGTCTCCACGAACCCGAGCTTCTTGGCCAGCGCGCCGGATTTCGTGTTGAACGGCACGTAGCCCCCGATGAGACTGGCGTACCCCCTGTCTATCAGCCGCTGAAACATCAGGTTCCTCAGGTCGGAGGCCAGCCCGCCCCGCCGGAACGCCGGCGCCACGGTGATCTGGTCCGACCAGGCTTCCGTATCCGTCAGGGGGAATTTCATGTTGAGGTACCGAATAGTCGCGACGCCGGTACTGACAAGATTGAAACCGACCACGGCGCCTTCGCTCCTGGCCACGACACACTCGCCATCGGCGGCCACCCTGTCACGAACCATGTCCCGTGACAGGCCGCTCAGTTTTTCGATCTGCTCCAGCGTTGCCGCGTCCTGCGGAGACAGGAAAGTAAACTCCACCCCGGGGTTTCGCAGGTCGGCCTTCTGCACGCCGCGAAGGTCCTTGACGTAGATCACGTATTCACGACGCTGGAAGAGAAGGCTTAACGGCCCCAGAACACCTCGCATACAGGTATGCATCACGCCGAAGTCCCTGATGGACACCCGTGCCCGGTTGATGTTGAATGAAATCGTTCGCCAGATCATTTTCTCTGTCTCCTTGTATATCGCAAGGCTATCGTGCGCCTTTGCCCGTGATGGTTTCGTGCGCCCGCGCGACCTTCGTATAGCTCGCCGGCGGCCGCCCCGGCGCCGGCACATTCGCCTTACCCCTCGACCGGAGTAAAAACGATTTGAGCAGACGTCTCGCGGCATGCCCGCAATCCAGCAGCAGCGGCGGGAACCAAGTTTTCAAATAGATGGTCAAAAAGGTCGTCCAGTGCCGGCGCAGGAACCACCCCGGGCATATCTTCCCGGCGTGAGTCAGGTAGTTTCGCGCCGCCCGCATGTCACGGGAGCCACTGGCATAGTCGGCCAGTCTTAAATACAAGCGCACGTACGCGTCCGCCCGCATAGAAGAAAAGTAAGGGCCGAGTACCGGGTCCTTGAATATTTCCCGAAAGATGCGGCGGTTGTTCGCCTCAAAATCCTTCAACCGATGCGTGCGGCTGATACTGCTTTCGTGCATGCGATAGGTCGCCAGCGGTTCGGCGATATAGCTTACGGAGCCGGAGCGCGCCAGCCGCACCCAGAGCTCGAAGTCTTCCGAGCCGTGTCTGAAGGACGTATCGAACAAGCCGGCCGCACGCAGGCTTTCGCCCCGGACAAGCATCGTCGAGGTCGGGATCTGGTTTCCGTTGATGAGGGCCTTTTCGATTTCATAACTGCCTTCCCGGACGTAGGACGCCTGCTCCTCCTGCCGGCGCGACCCGAAAATACGGCCTCCGGCATCCATCAGGTAGGCCTGTCCGTACGCAAAGGCGACTCCCGGGTTCCATTCCATTACCTCCACTCCTCTGCGGAGAGCATCCTTCGTCAGGAGGTCGTCCGAGTCCAGGAAGGAGATATAGGTTCCGCGAGCGGCCATGATACCGGTATTGCGGGCCGCCGCCACTCCCTGGTTCTCCTGGTGGATATAGCTGACCCGGGGGTCTTCGATACGCTTCACTACGTCCGCGGTCGCATCGGTCGAACCGTCGTCCACCACGATAACTTCCAGATCAACCAGCGTCTGATCGAGGGCACTCTTGACGGACTGCTCCAGCAGGTCGGCCCGGTTATAGGTGGGAACGATGACACTCACGGTGCACGCCGGAACGTGCTGCATTTCCTGCTCCTTCTTACTGGTTGTACGCGCCGCCGTTGCGGTATATTTCCCAGGTACGGCGAACCGCCTTCATGAACGTCCTGATGGTCGAGATGGGCCCGAAGCCGAGCGTCGAACCCGCCAGATAGAAATACGGACGCAGGTAGAGGGGACGGGTCGCAATGGCCTGCCGCAGCTTCTTCCGGCCGGCTTCGATCTCCCCGGCGAGGATCTGGGACTTCCCGTAGCTGAAATGGGTACGGGCCAGCCTCTGGTTCAGCAACCGCAGCTCCGCCCTGTTCAGGAGAAGGCTGTACGGGGCTCTACCGAGCACGGTCACGGCGCTCCGGTACATGTTTCTCCAGCTGGCGGTGAGGTTACCGTCGTGTTTCCGTATCTTGAGCAGCGGAACATCGACCAGGCAAATGGGGTACAGCTTGGCGACCCGGGTAAACAGGTCCCAGTCCTCATGGGTCCGCAGCGACTCATCGAAATACCCGGCACGGGCGAATACACTCCTCCGCACCAGTGTCGCCTGGGGCGTAATGAAACAACCCTTTTTCAGCAGTTGTTTGAACGGCGCACGGGCCGCTTTGCGCGGATCGATCCGGTCCGGAGAGCCGTGGTCGTGCCAGCGCCGGCCGAGCATCGTTCCGGTAGACCCGTCGAACAGATAGGCATCCGAGCAGACCAGTCCGGCGTCCGGATGAGCATCCAGCACACTTACCTTCTTAGCCAGGTTGTCCGGGAACCAGATATCATCGGAGTCCAGGAAAGCCAGGTATTCTCCCGAGGATTCCCTGATGCCCAGATTCCGGGCCGAAGATACGCCGCCGTTGTCTTTCAACAGGTACCGTATCCGCGGGTCATCGAATCCCGCCACGATGTCCCGGGTACCGTCCGTCGAACCGTCATCCACGATCACGATCTCGAAGTCCTGATAGTGCTGGGAAAGAGCACTCCGGAGGGCATCGGCGATGTATTCCGCGCGGTTATAGGTGGGGATGATAACGCTTACTTTCACCGCCGGGTCGCCACCGCTCATTTTTTTTACGTTCAACTCTTCCATGTCACAACCACAATCATTTTTACCGGATGCTCCCCTGTCTTTCCGCTGCCATCGGCTGACCGTTCAACCGCTTTTTCAGGCTTTTCAGTGAAATAACTCCCCGGTTACCCATGGCGGACAGGGCAAGATACGGCAATGATCTCAAGCCCCACCTCCACACGTGGACCCGAAGCCCGGCCAGGAGGGCCTTCCTCCCTTCTTCGGCCCGGCCGGTAACGACCGCATGCCTTCCGTACAGGAAGTGGTGGCGCGCCAGTCTCGCCCTGACCAGCCTCAGGTCATCCGCAGCGAGGTGAAATTCGCGGATGGCCTTGTTGGCGATATCCACGTCCGCGCGGTACCACTTGCCCCAGCTCCCGGACAGGCTTCCTTCATGGCGCCTGATGGCCGCCAGCGGTTCGTCGATGGTCAGGATGGCTACTTTCTGCACGATCCTGACGAACAAGTCCCAGTCCTCGCCGGACCGCAGGGACTCGTCGAAAACACCGACGGTATCGAAAACCGTTCGCCGTACCATGACGGTCTGCGGCATGATGAAACAGCCGTGGGCCAGCATCTCCTTGAGCGGCTGAGCGGCGGCCCTAGCGGCATCGATCGCGGCGCGGTACGGTCCCCCGTGCCAGAGGTTCCCGAGCCGCTCGTTGGATTCAGCGTCGACGATATAGGCGTCCGAGCAGACCAGCCCGATATCCGGTCGAGCATCCAGAGCCGCCACCTTTGCTGCCAGGTTGGAGGGCAGGTACGTATCATCGGCACCGAGGATACATACGTATTCGCCCCGGGCGGCCCTGATGCCGGCGTTCTGGGCAGCGGACACGCCGGCGTGCTCCCGCGGAAGATAGACAACGCGTTCGTCCGTGAAGCTGCGTATCACCTCCGGGGTGTTGTCCGTGGAGCCGTCGTCGACCACCATCAGCTCGAAATTGTGGAACGTTTGATCCAGCACGCTGCGGATCGCATCCCCGACGAAGCCCGCGTAGTTGTACACGGGGATGATCACACTCACCTTAATCATCTTCTTATCCGTTGCCGATGGTCGGCTGTTTTTCATCCCGCCCATTGTCAGCTACTTTCTCTGCTCCGCGAAGTTCGAAATAGCGTGGGTCCGGCCCCGTTCCTTCCACGACCGCAAAGCACGGTATCCCGGAGCCCCGAGCAACGCCATCATCAAATAGAGACCGACCTTGACGCGCCAGGGGTTCCAGCGAAGAGTCACCGCAAAGGCCCGAACAGCGGCCCGGCTGTTGCCCGCTTTCATGGCCAGTCTTCCAAAATATAGTTCTTCCTCCAGCCGGTGTCTCAGCAAGCCGCGTTCTTCCATGGAAAGCGACGGGTACCGGAGCGTTTTATCGATCGCCCTCAAGGCGCCCTCGTTCATCTTTTCCTGGTTACCGGAAAGGTTCGTGCCGTGGTGCCGAAGAACGACAAGCGGGGTATCGATGATTTCCAGCCGGTAATTCATCAAGAGCCGGACGAAGAGGTCCCAGTCCTCGTGGGTGGGCAACGATTCATCGAACAATCCTACCTCGTCAAGGGCGCTGCGCCGTATCATGGTAGCCTGTGGCGCGATAAAACAACCCCGGCTCAGTAGTTCGCGGAGCGGCTGCCGGGCGGCCAGCGCCGGGTCCACCCAATAGTGGGATACCCCGGGGTCTCGCCAGAACCTGCCGATGATTGTCCCGGCGCGCTCGTCGAAAACGCTGGCATCCGAACAGACCAGTCCAATATCCGGCCGGGAGTCAAGGACAGCCACCTTTTCCTCCAGGTTGGAGGGCAGGTACGTATCATCGGCGCCGAGGATAGTGATATACTCGCCCCGGGCGGCCCTGATGCCGGCGTTCTGGGCGGCGGACACCCCGGCGTGCGCCCGCGGAAGGTAGACGACCCGGCTGTCCGTGAAGCTGCGGACCACCTCCGGGGTGTTGTCCGTCGAGCCATCGTCGACCACCAGCAGCTCGAAATCACGGAACGTTTGAGCGAGCACGCTACGGACCGCATCCCCGACGAAGCGGGCATAGTTGTACACGGGGATCACCACGCTCACTTTGGTCGGCGTACCTTCCGTTGTTGTTGACTGGTTGCTCTTCATGCTATTGCTTCTCTTTATTCGCGCCCGCTCTCCGGGCTGCCGGCAGCCGCCGGCTGCTTCGGGTAGAGTCTCGAAGTTACCAGGGCCCGGTATTTTCCGGCGCCCATGAACGTGCAGGCCAGTTGCCAGTACGTCTTGGCCCGGCGCGGGTCGAGCCGGAGGTAGGAAAGCAGTGCTTTTCGCGCCTGTGTGTTGCGGCCTTCCCGCAAGGCGTGCCAGATGTAGTCCGCGTGGAGCATTTTCAGCTTATCCTTCACCAGCTGCCGGTTCTCCATCGTGAGACGGTCGTTCGACCGCAGCCGTTCCAGCACGGTTACCTGACCGAAATACATCTGGTCCCGGTTCTTCGACATATTGGACTGGTGCCGTCGCAGTCTCAGCAGCGGCAGATCGAGTATATGGATACGAAATTTCTCTATGATGCGGAGCAACAGGTCCCAGTCCTCACAGGTGGGGATTGACTCATCGAAAATGCCGATGGTTTCAAAAACCGTTCGACGTATCATGCAGGCCTGTGGGGCGAAAAAGCAGCCGTGGACAATGAGCTCTCTGAAGGGATACGGCCCTATCGATTCCGGGTCCACCCAGCCATGCACCGGTTCATCCCGCCAGAACCGCCCCGTGTTGACGCCGGTCCGGTCATCAAACACAAAAGCATCAGAGGCCACCACGCCGGCTTCCGGGTGAGCGTCAAGATAGGCCACCTTGACCGCCAGGTTTTCCGGCAGGTATAGGTCGTCTGCGCCGATGCCGGTCATGTACTCGCCCCGCGCCGCCCGCGCGGCGGTATTTTCAGCCACGGTAACCCCCTGGTGTTCCTGGTAAAGGTACCTGACGCGCGGGTCCTGAAAACTCCGCACCACGCTTTCCGTATCGTCCGACGAACCGTCATCGACCACGATAAGCTCGAAATCAGTGAACGTCTGGGCGAGAACGCTGCGTATCGATTCGCCGATGAACCGGGCGTAGTTATAGGCGGGCATCGTAATAGTTACCCTCGGGGCATCAACGGGGCGGGTGTGTTCAAGGCGCTCTATTCG
>CAZOMF010000094.1:361-8826 GCA_964580635.1 uncultured Dehalococcoidaceae bacterium | reverse complement strand
TCCCGAAGAACATGAAGAAGAACCTGGACCTGACCCGCGGCCTCGTCTTCTCGCAGCGGGTCATGCTGGCCCTCATCGATACCGGCCTCACCCGCCAGGACGCCTATAAGATGGTCCAGCGCAACGCCATGAAGGCCTGGCAGGGCCGCCGCGGTTTCATGACCCTGCTCAAGGGCGACCAGGAGGTCACCGCCGCTTTGGCGCCGGACCGGATCGAGGCCCTGTTCGATTACCAGCACTACCTCGTCCACGTGGACGAGATATTCCGCCGCGTCGGCCTCACGGCCGCCCAGTGGAAAGCCCCGCTCCCGGAAACCATAGACCTCGGGCCGATGGGTCTTTAAGTTCCAAAAATACGTAAAGGAAGGTACCCGCCGATGGATACGAACCTGCCCGCCGCGCTCATGGAAACGGACCTGCCCCTCCCCGTCTTCATCAAAGGGAAGGTACGGGACGCCTACGACCTCGGCAGCCACCTTCTCTTCATCGCCACCGACCGGATGTCTGCCTTCGACGTCGTGCTGCCGACCGGCATCCCGCTCAAGGGCTCGGTGCTCAGCCGCCTCTCCTCCTTCTGGTTCCGTCGCACCAAGGACATTATCCCCAACCACATGACCGAGGCCGTCGACGACGTCCACAGCCTGGACTCCTACCTGCCGGAGGAGCAGCGCTTCCCCTATCCTGCCTACCTCCGCGGCCGCTCCATGGTGGTCAAGAAGACGAAGCGCATCCCCATCGAGTGCGTCGTCCGCGGCTACCTGGCCGGCTCCGCCTGGGCGGAGTATAAAGAGAAGGGCACTATCCACGGTGAGACGATGCCACCCGGCCTCCAGCAGTCACAGCAGCTCGAAAAGCCCATCTATACCCCCACCACCAAAGCCGATACCGGCCACGACCTGCCGCTCTCCAAGGCGGAGGTCATCAAGCTCGTCGGCGTCAATATCGCCCAGGAGATAGAGGAAAAGTCCATCGCCGTCTATAAGTTCGCCCAGGAGTATGCGCTGGCCCGCGGCCTCATCATTGCCGACACCAAGTTCGAGTTCGGCATCGACGGCGGCCGCCTCACCATGATCGACGAATGTCTCACCCCCGATTCGTCCCGGTTCTGGGCCGTCGATAAATACGAGGCCGGCCGCGCCCAGGACAGCTTCGACAAGCAGCCCCTGCGCGACTGGCTGGCAGGGACAGGCTGGGACAAGACACCGCCGGGGCCGGCGCTGCCGGACACCATCGTCGCGGAGACCTCGGCCCGCTACGTCCAGGCCTACGAGCGCCTCACCGAGCGCAAGCTGGCCATGCTGGAATAGCCGAAGACCCGTCGCGAAAAAGCGAAGGGCGTCCCTTAAAAGGACGCCCTGTTTCGTGGCATCGGGTCCGGTCGGTTATGAAAGGCTGCCCTTGGTGGTCGGCAGCTCGCCTTCGCGGCGCGGCTCGAGCCGGGTGGCCGCATCGAGCGCCCGCGCCAGCGCCTTGAACACCGCCTCCGCCTTGTGATGGTCATTGACGCCCCGCAGCACCAGGACGTGGAGGTTGAGCCGCGCCTCGAGGGCGAACGACTCCAGGAAGTGCCGCACCAGGTCCCCGGCCAGCCCGCTCAGGTCGCTTCCGGCGAGCGGCAGGTCCACCACCGCGTAGCCGCGGCCGCTGAGGTCGAGGGCGACGGTAACGAGCGTCTCGTCCATGGGTACGGTGGCGTCGGCCATGCGGACGATGCCGCGCTTTTCGCCGAGCGCTTCCCGGAACGCCTGCCCGAGCACGATGCCCGTGTCTTCCACGATGTGGTGCTGGTTATCCCCGGTGGCGTTGATCTTTATGTCAAATAATCCGTGCCGGGCGAGCTGGGCAAGCAGGTGGTCGAACATGGGCACCGTGGTGCCGATATCGTAGGTACCCGTGCCGTCCACGTTCACCTTGATAGAGATATCGGTTTCCGCCGTCGTCCGGGTGACCCCGGCCGTCCGACCCGCCGCCCGCTCCGCCGTCTCGATGAGCGTCAGCGCCCCCTTAAGGAACCGCCCGCCGACCGGTACCTTGCCGGTCCGCGTCCGCTGGTAGAGCGGCCGGCTGACGTTGATAAGGTCCGCCATCTGCTGATCGGAGTAGCCGCCTCGCTCCTGGTAGCTGACCACCTGTTCCCGGACCCGGTCTGCCTGTGTCATGTCGCACCTCGCCGCCTAACACTATGTTACGTAGTATAACATATCATGCGTATTTGTCAAGTACTTACTGTTACGTTTTATAACATCATCTGTAAAACAGGACACCCGCAGTGAAACCGATGTGTCTTGAAAGGAAGACAGCGCTGGAAACTAGACGTCGATGGTCCGCAGCGCCTTGATAAGCGCGTCGGTCTGCCCCGGCGTGCCGGCGGTGATGCGGACGGCGGTCTTGAAGTTGCGTATCAGTACGCCCTTGACGAGGAGCCGGTCGTGGAGGTCCGTGGCGTCGATGCCGGTGAGGTCGCAGAAGATGAAGTTGGCGTCGGACGGGTACGGCTTGAGGAACGGGAAAGCCCGCAGCTCCCGCTGGAGCCGTTCCCGCTCGGCGACGATGGCCCGGACCTTCTCCATCAGGTAGTCCACGTCCTCAAGGGAAGCCCGCACCGCTATCTCAGCGGCAGCGCTCACGTTGTGGGGTATCTTGATGGCCATCAGGTAGGCCGCGACTCGCTCCGGGAACACGCCGTAGCCGACGCGGAACCCGGCCAGCCCGGCCCATTTGGAGAACGAGCGTAGCACCATGAGGTTCTCGTACTGGTCTACCCACGGCATCACCGTCTGGCCGTGGAACTCGCAGTAAGCTTCGTCGGTCACGACCGGCACACCGGTCCCGATGACGGCCCGCAGGTCCTCGAGCGGCGTGGCGTTGCCGGTCGGGTTGTTCGGCGAGGCGATGAAGACGAGCTTCGTCTTCTCGTTGATCGCCCGTTTCACGGCGTCGACATCGACCCTGAACTGCGCGTCCCGGGGCACGTTGACGACCGTCCCGCCGTACATCTGGGTGCTGAAGCGGTAGAGGTCGAAGGTCGGGCCGCAGTTGATGACCTCGTCGCCAGGGCCGACGAAGAGCCGCGTGAGGTAATCGATGAGCGTGTTGCTGCCGTGCCCGGCCACGATGCGCGCCGCAGGTACGCCGGCGTAGGGTGCGATGGCTGCCCGCAGGCTCGCCTGGCCATCGTCGGGGTAGATGTGGTAGTGCGGGTTCTTCGCGAGTACTTCGAGCACCCGCGGCGAGCAGCCGTAGGGGTTCTCGTTGGCGTTCATCTTGACGATATCCGCCTCGTTCACCTCGGTCTTACCGGCCAGGGTCTCCGGGTTAATGCTGGCGCTGTAGGGGGCGAAATCCTGGAACAGGGGCCTGATGAACCGCTCGATGCCGCTCATGCGTCCCTCCCCTTCCCGAGGCGCCGCTCCACCGCGCGGGCGTGGGCGTCGAGTCCCTCCGCCCTGGCTATAGTCGCCGCCGCCTCGCCGAGCTCTCGCAGGTCTGCCTCGTCCGTCCGCACCACCGTCATTATCTTCATGAAGTCCGTCACGTTGAGGGTGGCGCCGAAGCGGGCGGTGCCGCCGGTCGGCAGCACGTGGCTCGGGCCCGCGACGTAGTCGACGAGGACTTCGAGGCTGTTCTCCCCGACGAACAGGCAGCCGGCGTTCTCGACTTTATCGACGTAGCGATCAGCGTCCTTCACCACAAGACAGAGGTGTTCCGGGGCATATCCGTTGGCGAGATCGAGCGCGTCATCGAGATTTTCGACCATGGCGATGAGGCCCTGTCCTTCGAGCGATTCCCGGGCAACATCAACTCTGTCCAGTTTTGAAATCTGCTGCTCCACCTCCGCGTTCACCGCTTCGGCGAGTTTGCTGGAAGTCGTGATAAGAATGGCGGTCGCCCCGGAGCCGTGCTCGGCCTGGCCGAGCAGGTCGGCGGCCAGATAGTCCGGCCGGGCCGTCCCGTCGGCGATGATGACCACCTCGCTCGGGCCGTAGAGACCATCGATGCCCACGTCCCCGACCACGAGCTTCTTGGCGAGCGTCACGTAGACGTTGCCCGGCCCGCAGACCTTGTCCACTCTCGGTATGGTCTCCGTGCCGTAGGCCAGCGCCGCCACCGCCTGCGCCCCGCCCACGCTGAATATCCGGCTCACCCCGGCCAGTTTCGCCGCCGCCAGCGTCACCGGGGACGGGCTGCCGTTCCTGCCGGGCGGCGTCACCAGGACAATTTCCTTCACACCTGCCACCCGGGCCGGCACCGCCGTCATGAGTACCGAGGACGGCAGCGGCGCCTGGAAACCCGGCGCGTGCACGCCAACGCTCCGCAGCGGCCGCATCACCCAGCCGAGTTTTTTCGATACCGAATCGACGCCGAGCGCCCGTTTCTGCTCCTCGTGGAACATCGTGATGCGCTGTTCGGCAAGCTCGAGCGCCGATAGGAGCGCCGGGTCTATCTCGTCGAGGGCGGCGTCGATATGTTCGCGGGGTACCTCGAGAGAGTCCAGCTTCACGCCGTCGAATTTCTCGGTGTACTCGTAAAGCGCCCTGTCGCCGACGGCCCGCACCTTGTCGACGATCTCGCGGACCGTCCACTCGCGGGCCTGTATCTCGCCGCTCCCCACATCACGGGTGAGTGCCGTTTTGGCCGCGTCGTACCCTTCGATGATTCTCATGCGACGGCCTTCTCCAGCCGCGCCGCCAGCGCCTCGATGATCTTCTTACGAGCAGGATCGTTCATGGCCTCGGTGTTGACGATGAGGATGGCGGTGCTCTCGAAGATGGTCTCGATTATCTTGAGGTTGTGCCGCGCGATGGTCCGGCCCGTCTCGGTGTTCTCGATGAGCAGGTCGGCGTCGTCCGGCAGGAACGCCTCGCTGGCGCCGTAGGTCGGTATCACCTGGTAGTGCCCGAGCAGATTATCCCGGGCGTATTTGTCGGCGATGGCGATGTACTCGGAAGCGACCCGCAGCGGTCCCAGCGTTCTGTCGGCCCACTCGCGCAGCCCGGCGGCGTCATCGGCGGGGAGGTCGTTGTGGACGACGGCGACGATGCGCACCTTGCGTAATTTCAGATCGAGCAGCTCCCGCACCGGCGCGCCGGGAAACTGGTCCTTCAGCTCAACGAGCCAGTCCCGTCCGGTCACTGCCAGATCGAAGTTGCCGTTGGCCACCTGGAGCGGCATGTCCTGCGGCCGGATGACCTTCACCGTCACGCCCGGGACGTCGATCTTCGGCCGCCTTTCGTTCGTGTCCGAGGGATAGCCCTCGATGCCGATGCCGGCGTTGTTCAGCAGCTTGACCGTCTGCTCCTGCTGGTGTCCGTCCGGCAGCGCCAGGCGCACTGTATCGGTCGGTTTCTTCGTGCTTCCCACCGCACCGGCTGTTATTTTTTGCACATCGCCCTCGCCGGCGGCTGCCTCCCACTCCTCCGGCAGCACGTCGCAGATGGAGCTTAAGATCCTGTCCATGGACTTCGTCTCCCAGGAAGTGCGGTGGGCGATGAGGGCGGCGCCATAGCTGAGCTCCCGGGCGGAGTAACGCATTCCCTTGTCCGCCAGCTCGCGCTCGTCGCGGGCGCTCAGCAGGGCCACGTCGGCGTTCTCCGGCGGGTAGGCCTCGGCGGCGCCCCAGACCGGGAAGACATTGAAACGGCTGAGACGGCGGCGTAAAGCGTAGCGCTCGGCGAGGTTGGGGTACTCGCTGGCGATGCGCACCGCGGTGCCGTTGCCACGGAGCTCGCCGAGGGGTTTCACCGAGGCGGTGTAGAGGGCCCCTTCCCCGAAGCCGAGGTCGCGTACCTTTAAGATGTCGCTCGTCGGGTACTTGGCGAGCAGCTCCTCGATCCAGTCGCGGCAGCAAATGCCCAGATCGTAGTTCCCGAGCGCGATCTGGATGGGTATATCCTTCTCGTTGAAGACGCGGATGACGAGGTCCGGGAACTTCGCCGACTTCGGGCGGTAGTAGCTCGTCCGCGAGGTGTAATCATCGAGGTCCCAGCCGGCCTTCTGGAGGATGGCCGCCGTGCGGCGCAGCAGGCGGCCTTTGGGCAGCGCGATCTTGACGGCCACGTTATCCCTCCATCCGCTGCAGGACCTCGGCCACGCCGGCGCAGGGACTGCCCTCGTAGACGAGGCCGACCTCGTTGACCTCGACGACGTGCTCCGCTTCCTGCCCGCCCGTCGCGTCCATGACGACGCGGTAGCCGGCCTTGCGGAGACCGGCGGCCGTCTCGAAGGTGCGGCCCGTCGCTACGCCGGCGGCCGTCCGCAAGCAGACCGCCCCGACCGTTTGCATCTCCCGCGGTCCGGCGAGCTTCACGATCTGGTCGAGGTAGAGCGCGAATCCGGCTGCGGGGGCGTCACCGCCGCCCATGGCCGCCACGAGGGCGTCGTAGCGGCCGCCCCCGCCTATCTTCTCCCCGCCCGCGTAGAGTTGAAAGATGAGACCGGTGTAGTACTCGAAGCCGGCGCCGGAGGTTATGTTGATGCGGTAGTCGATGCCGAGCTCGTCGAGGACGGAGACCGTCTTCAGGAAATCGCCGAGGTGCTGCTTAATATCGTCCAGCTCCGGCGGCAGCGCCGCCAGCTGGTTGCGCAGGGCGCCGGTCGACTGTCCCTTCAGCTGCAGGAGCGGACGGAGCGCCCCGGCCACCTCCGGCGATGTCGTACCCGCCTCGGCCAGGACATCGGCATCACCGTCCAGTATGCGGTCGAAGGCGCGGTGCCGTTCCTCGTCGCCGAGGCCGAGCTTCTCCAGCAGCGCCATGATGAGACCGGCGTGTGAGAGGCGGACCTCCACGTTCCCGATGCCGAGCTTTTCCAGCGTTTCCAGCGAGAGTGAGACGAGCTCTGCGTCCGAGGCGGCGGAACCTTCGCCGATGAGCTCGACGCCGCATTGCCAGCGCTCGCGGGGCTGCTCGCCCGTCTCCTCGAACATGAAGATGTTGGACGAGTACGAGAGCCGCGCCGTCCGGCCGGCCAGCGTGTCCGCGTAGAGCCGGGCCACCGGGATGGTGCCGTCCGGCCGCAGCACGACACGCTCGCCGCTCCAGCCGTCCCAGTCGAGGAACGAGTACACCTTGCCGAGTTGTCCCGGTGTGAGGGTGCCGGCCGAGGTGAACAGGTGCAGGTGCTCGATGGTGGGCGTCCGCACCTCGCGGTAGCCCCAGGCATCGAAGCTGGCCAGGCAGGCCGCTTCCACGCGGCGGAAGGCCGCCATTTCGTCGGGACGCAGGTCCCGCATACCCTTGCATCGCTGGATTTTCATGCTCGCTCAACCGCCCCGTTCGTCAGGAAAATACCCTTCTAGTGTACGATAAACCGGGCGTTATGTTCAATCGGAAGAGAGCGTCCGGGACGCCCGATTCTTGAAACAATGGGGTAGCTGGAGTATCATCTAGACGTAGCCGTCCGGGCAGCCCCGGCGGCCGTTTCCAGAGCTGCCGAAATATTTACTGTTAAGGGGGCCACGTCATGACCGATACATTCAAGTCCGCGCTCGTACCGCTCGACGGCTCGCAGCTGGCGGAAGACATCCTGCCGTTCGCCAGGGAATTCGCCCGCCGGTACTGCATGGAGGTAACGCTCTTCCACGTGTGCGACCCGGGCGGCAACGATGACCGGATGATGTGCCAGGCTTACGTGGACCACCGGGCCGACAGCTACAAGGGAGCGGGCGGCAACCTGCCCGTGAACAGCCTCGCCGTGACCGGCAAGCCGGCGGAAGAGATCATCGGGCATGCGAAAGAAAAGGCCTACGATTTTATCCTGATGGCCACCCACGGGCGCTCGGGCGTCGGGCGGTGGCTGCTCGGCAGCGTGGCCGAAAAGGTGATGCGGGCCTCGGACATACCGGTACTGGTCGTCCGGACCGGGGAACACCTGGACGCCGCGCACGCGGAGACCCTGGGAAACAGGCTGCTGGTACCGCTCGACGGGTCACAGCACGCCGAAGCCTGCCTGCCCTACGTGGAGACGATTGCCCGGCAGTGCGGACTGGCCAACCCCAGGATAGTCCTGATGCGGGTGTACGAGAAGCCGTTTGTAACGGCGGACTATCCACAGCCCGACTGGGAGGAGCACGTCGCGCGTGTCACCGGTCAGTTCCGCAAGGTGGTGGAGGACTACCTGGCGGACGTCAAAAAGCGGCTGCCGTCCGACCTCGACGTGGAGACGGTGGCCATCGAAGGCAACCCGGCCACCGAGATCGTCAACTACGCCAAAGCCCACGCTTTGGGTATGATCGTGATGACGACGCACGGGAACTCGCCACTGGCGCAGTGGGAGTTCGGCAGCGTGGCGGACAAGGTGGTCCGCACCGCGGGGAGCCCGGTGTTCCTGGTGCCGCCGGAGGCCGCCAAGGCGGCGCTCGCCCGGTAAACGTATTCAAGTCACCCCGGGGGCGGGGGGGCGCCCCCCGGGGGGGGCCCCCCCCCCCAAAGATAGGAAAAAAACGAACCAGAAAAAAAAAAGGCGAG